>DASZVW010000296.1:0-1557 GCA_035546895.1 Polyangia bacterium | reverse complement strand
GGCCCGGCCGGGCGCAACTCGGATGGCCGCCAACCACGGGCCGGCCGCCCGCTCCGGGCGACGGCTTCAGGCGCCGCCGCCCATGGAATCAACCCCTAGGCCGGAACCGCGGTGAGGCGCTCCTCGACCCACCTGGTCGAGGCGATGTGCTTCTCCATGCCGAGTTCCTTCGGCGTCGCGCCGAGGGCGAGGCCGACCAGTTGCGGCAGGTGGAGGACCGCCAGGCCGAGGTCGCGGTTGACGACCTTGGCCGCCTCCGGCTGCTGCATGTCGAGGTTCAGGTGGCAGAGGGGGCAGGGGGTGACGAGGCAGTCGGCGCCCGCGTCGATCGCGTCGCCGACGTGCGTGCCGGCCTGGGTCAGCGAGGTCTCGCGGTTCATCGTGATGACCGGGAAGCCGCAGCATTTGCGCGCCCCGTCGTACTCGACGACCTCGCCGCCGAGCGTCTCGATCACCTTCTCCAGGTAGACGTCGCGGTCCGGGTACTTGGCGTAGCCGAGGCGCTCCTTCGGCCGCACGATGTAGCAGCCGTAGAAGGGGCCGACGCGGAGGCCGGAGAGCGGCCGTTTCACCTGCGCCGCGAGGCGGTCGAGGCCGTAGTCCTCGACCAGCAGCCAGAGGAAGTTTTTGTTGTTCCAGGAGCCGTCGGCCGACTTCTCGTAGGAGAGCCCCTGGCCGGAGAGCACCTCGTTGATGTGCGCCCGGTAGCCGGAGTCGGCGTCGAGCCGCTGCTGGCACTCCGACTGCGCGCCCTGGCAGGTCGAGCAGATGTTCATCATCGAGAGCCCGGTCTGTTGGGCGAGCGCGAAGGTGCGCGCGTTCAGCGTGTCGGCGAGCTCCTGGTTGTGCTCGGCGATGACGCCGGCGCCGGAGCAGTTGGCGCGGTCGAGCTCGACCAGCTCGATGCCCAGCTTCTGCGCGACCAGGGCCATCGAGCCGTGCAGCTCCGGCGTGAAGCCGCGCGAGACGCAGCCGGGCCAGTAGGCGACTTTGATCTGATCAGCCATTCTAGGCCTCCTCGGCTCGCGGGGCGGTGGCGGCGGGCTCGAGCCGCTCCGCGACGGCGGCCTCTTCGTCGCCCTCCTCGCCCTTGATGTACAGGTTGAATTCGAGGTTGCTCTCCTCGGCGCGCTTGTAGATCTCCTTGACGTGATCCTGCGCGTCGCCCGGGAGCTTGTGGTGGACGCCGGGGATGAGCTTCGGCAGCGAGCGCATCTTGCCGGTCTTGATGCCGCGGACCGCGGTCGGCAGCGAGCCGATCATTTCCTTGATCGCCCGTTTTGACGGTTTCAGCTTGCCGAGGACGCCCGGCGCGAAGGACTCCTGCAGCAGCAGGGACTCGTCCAGGGTCCCCTTCTTCTCGATGATCTTGACGAAGGCCATCTCGTGGTCGTGGCCGCTGTTCGGATCGTCGATGCCGTTCTCCCCGGCCTTGCGGCGCAGGCGCATGATCTGGTCCATCGGCGCCACGCCCTTGGGGCAGGCGTCGACGCAGCTGAAGCAGTGGGTGCAGTCGTAGATCCCGTGCGGGTCCTGGGCGAGGTCGGTGAGCCGCTC
>DASZVW010000295.1:0-5812 GCA_035546895.1 Polyangia bacterium | reverse complement strand
CGCGCCGGCCCCGGCCGCGGTCGCGCTCCCCTCGGCCGCCACCGCCTCGCGCGGCGGGCCGCAGAGCGAGGAGCTGGCGCCGCCCGCGCCGCCGCCGGCTCCGGCTCCGGCTCCGGCCGCCGTGGTCCCCAAGCCGCACGTGGCCGAGCACCCGGTCAAGCCGGCGCGCTCGCTCGAGTCGAAGCACGCGGCCGCCGAAAAGGAGAAAGCGGCCGAGAAGACCACCGGCAAGGCGGCCGCGGTCGACAAGGCTGGCGCCGCCGACAAGACCGCCGCCGCGGACACACCGGCGCCGGCCGACGACAAGACGGCGCCCGCCGCGCCGAAGCCGGCCGACAAGGCCGCCACCGCCGACGACAACGTCGTCCACATCCATCACGCGACGGCGTCCGACTCGGACGACGACGACGACGGCGACAACTAGCGAGGCGGCTACGGCTGCGGCGTGAGCGGTCGGGGGAGCCCGACCTCCGCGGCCCGCTCCAGCGCCGCCAGCCGGCGCGCGGTGAGGAGCAGCAAGGTCGCCAGCAGGGCCAGCAGCGCCAGCGCGGCCACCAGCGCCCCGATCAGCAGCGGCCGCGTCCCCGGCGTGACCCGCAGCGGACCGAGCGGCGCCAGCGCCGCCGCGGTCGCCTCGCCCGGATCGGCGGCCGCCGTGATCACCACGCCGACCGCGCCCGCGTCGAGGCCGGCCACGCTCCCGGCCACCAATTTCTGCACGTCGGCGACCGCGATGGGGGCGGGGCCGGGCTTGGCCTTGAGCAGCACCGCCGCCCGGGCCGCGCTGCGCGGCCTGCCGTCGGCGGCCAGCGGATCGGTCTCTTCCAGCACCAGGTGGACGCGCGCGCTCACCACGCCGTCGACGGTCTCCAGCGTCCGCTCGATCTCGCCCGCCGTGGCGTCGAGGTAGCGGGCCCGCTCCTCGGACGGCGTCGGGATCAGGCTCGGCTGCCCGTAGGTCTCGGCGAAGCCGCGCCGCTTGTCGTGCGGGAGGCCGAGCGCCCGCAGGAGATCGACCGCGCGCGTGCCGTCGCCGCGCGCCACCCGGACCGTGTAGCTCGCCCCCGCGCCGGAGGTCCCCTCGTCGGGGACCTTCTCGGCGCCGATCCCGGCCCGTTCGAGCGCCGCGGTGGCGTCGTTGGCCGCCCGCTCGTCGAGGCCGTGCAGGATGTTGGTCGAGCAGGCCGGCGCGGCCGCCAGCAACAGCGCCAGCACCCAGGCCGCCCGCGCACCCCGCCGGTTCATGGCGGCGTCATAACACGAAACCACGCGCGGACGACGGCTCAGACCTGCGTCCCCATCGTCTGCTTGACGGCGCCCACCAGGCGGTCGGCCGCGCGCGAGACGACCTCCACGGTCTGCGAGTACCGCGCCACGGTCGCCTGCATCGCCAGCAGCTCGCCGGGGGTGAAGGTCTTGCCGCGGGCCGCGGCGTCGAGCAGGGCGTCGACCTGCCTCTCGCCGGCCACCGCCCGCTCCAGCATCGCGCGGAGCGGCCCGGCGGCCTTGGAGGGCGCCGGCGCGGGCGCCGCCCCCGAGGTCCCCGCCGGCCGCGGCGCGGCCGCCGCCTGCCGTGGGGCGAGGGCGGCCCCTTCGTCGAGGACCGCGGTGAACGGCTTCGTCCCGCGGGCGCGAGACGCCGCGGGCGGAGCCGGCGGGCGGACGGGAGTCGAGGGGGCGGAGGTGGGGCCGACGCGCATGGCGGGTCATCGGCCGCGCCGCGCGCCCGGTTGCTACTCGGGCTCGCCGATCGTCTCGCGCAGCAGATCGACCGCCCGCGCGTGCAGGCGGCAGGCCCACGACTTCGACAGCCCCAGCTCGGCGCCCGCCTCCTCCAGGTTCTTGTCGGCGAAGTAGTAGAGCTCCATCAGCCGCCGCTCCTTCTCCGGCAGCGCCGCCACCGCCTCGCGCACCCGGCGCGACAGCCGGCGGTTCTCGGCCGCGTCGTCGGGGGCCGGCAGGCTCTCGTCGGCGACGGTCGACGCCGCCTCCAGCGAGGTGATGTGCACGGTGGCGATGCCCGACAGGATCTCGTTCACCTCCGCCAGGGCGGCGTCGGCGTCGGCCTTCTGGCCGGCCGCGCCCGCCTCCGCCGCGGCCGCCCCCTCGCGGTCGGCGCGGTTGCGCAGGTACTCGTTGGCGCGCTCCTCGGCGCGGTAGCGGGCGTAGTCGGCGCGCGAGTACCACCCCATCGCGCGCAGCCCGTCGTACATGGCGCCCCGGACGCGGTAGTAGGCGAAGGTCGTGAAGGCGACGCCGTGGCGGGCGTCGAAGCGCTCCGCCGCCTCCATCAGCCCCTTCGAGCCGTAACCGACCAGGTCGTCGAGCTCGATGGCGGCGTTCAGGGTCTTCTTCACCTTGCGCGCGATCGCCTGCACCAGGGAGAGGTGCTTCTCGACGAGCTGATTGACGTCCGCCGCCGCCATCCGCCGCCACTAGACCAAGGGTTGCGTCGTGACGTCAAGCACCATAGTCTTCGCCCGCCGAATGCAGAGGTACGTCGAAGCATCCCGGGGGCACGCCAACGTGGCGCGCACGCAGCGCCTCCTCGACCGGATCGTCCCCGCGCCCAAGCTGCACGCGCGGTTCGTCAACACGCTGGCCCGCCTGGAGTACGTGGGCGTCCGCAAGATCCTCAAGAGCCGGCGCGCCGAGCGGCTCGATCTCGACGGGATCCAGCACATCCTCGACGAGGCGGTGCACGCGCTCCGGCTCAAGAAGGCGGCCGCCGCGCTGGGGGGCCAGAGCGGCGCCGACGTGGGGACCTTCGCCGCCGGCGCCACGCTGGCCGGCGACGCCGCCGAGAGCTACCTGCAGGCGCTCGATCGCCGCGCCGAGGAGTCGCTCGCCGATCTGCCGGAGGGGGAGCGCGCGGAGGCCAACTACCTCCTGACCAGCGCCGCCGTCGAGGTGCGCGCGCAGGTCTTCTACCCGCTCTACGAGCGGACGCTGAAGGCGCACCAGGCGGGCTTCTCGGTGGCCGCCATCAGCAAGGACGAGGACCGCCACCTCGAGGAGATGGCGGCCGGGCTCGCCCGGCAGCTCCCCGACTGGCAGCGGCGCCTCGAGCCGGTGCTGGCGGCGGAGGAGTCGCTCTATGCCCGGTTCCTGGGCGCGATCGAGGCGGTCGTCGAGACGGCCGGCGAGGCGGCCTTCGGCGAGGCGCATGGCTGAGTGGCGGCGGCTGAGCGCGGCCGACGTCCGCGCCGTCCTCCACGACTTCGGCGTCGACGGGTACCGGAACCACCTGCCGATCGCGGTCGGCACCATCAACACCAACGTCCGCGTGGAGGCCGAGAGCGGGCCGCTCTTCCTGCGGGTCAACGAGGGGAAGTCGCTCGACGACGTGGGGCGCGAGGCGGCCATCGTCGCCCATCTCGCCGCGCGCGGCGTCTCCACCCCGGTCCCGCTCACCTCGACGGCCGGCCAGCCGTTCGCGCTCTGGCGCGAGCAGATCGTGTCGCTCTTCCCCTGGGTCGCGGGGCGGACGCTGGAGCGGGCCGAGCTGGAGCCGGCGCACGCGGCCGCCGTCGGCGCGGCGCTGGCGCGGCTCCACCTGGCGGGCGCCGACTTCGCCGATCGCCGGCCGGGCCGCTACGAGCCCGCGGAGATCGATCGCCGGCTGGCGCAGGTGGCGGCGCTGGAGCGCCCGGATCTCCTCCCGGCGGTCGCCGTCCTGACCGGCGAGCTGGCCGGCCTGGCCGGGGCGCGGGCGGCGGCGCTCCCGGCCGGCCTCATCCACGGCGATCTCTTCGTCGACAACGTCCTCTACGCCGGCGGCAGCCTGGCCGCGCTGCTCGACTTCGAGCAGGCCTCCTGGGGGCGGCTGGCCTACGACCTGGCGGTGACGCTGCTGGCGTTCGGCTTCGGCGCCGACGACTTCCGCGCCGACCTCACCCGGGCGCTCATCGCCGGCTACGCCGCCGTCCGGCCGCCGACCGCGGAGGAGCGGGCCGCCTTCGGCGCCGAGCTCCGCTTCGCCGCCTGCCGCTTCGCGGTCACCCGCATCACCGACGTCCATCTCAAACAGGGGACCGGCGCCGCGCCCGGCAAGCGCTACCAGCGCTACCTCGCCCGCCTGGCCGCTGTCCGCGGCCACCTCGAGGCGGACGACGGGTTGCTCGCGCTCTGAGGCGCGGCTACTTGCGGACCATGTTGATGTACTTGCGGAGCGTGTCCTTGCGCTCCTCGTCGAGGTCTACGTAGCGGATCCCCATGTCCATCGGGGGCTCGCGGTTGGCCCACACCACCTCGCCGGTCACCGCGATGGAGGCGTCGAGATCGGGGAAGTTGAGGACCAGGTCGACCATGGTGCCGACCTCCTCGACGCCGGAGGTCTGGATGCAGACCCCGCCGAGCGAGATGTTCTGGATCCGGTGGAACAGCAGCACCTCGTTCCCGGTGTAGTCGACGTAGGCGTTGACCTCGAAACGGGGGAATTCACGTGCGTGCTCGGGGAGATCACCCATGGCCGTGTCCCCGTCAGTATCGCAGATCCCGATTGCGGTCAAAGGATGACGTCGGCCCGTTGCCAAACTGGCACAACCTTCTTGGATTGCGCGACGAAGCGGCAGGGCTCGCGGCCGGCCGGCGCGGCGGGCCGGGGCTCAGGCGCTGGAACGTTTCGTGCACCATCGGGGCGCGCTCATGACCGGCCGGCTGTTCAACCTCTCCAGAACCGCGCTCTCGGCGGCGGTGTTCGTCCTCCTGGCCGGCGCCGCGGCGGGCTGCGCCCACCACGAGTACTACCCGGGCACGACGATCGTCCGCTCGGAGGAGAACCGGAAGATCATCCAGACCGTCGAGGAGTACCGGCAGCGTCTCATGCAGCGGAACGTGGTGGGCCTGCTCGCGCTCGCCTCGCCCCGGTACTTCGAGGACTCCGGGACGCCGCGCTCCGACGACGACTACGGCTACGAAGGGCTCAAGAAGGTGCTGGAGGGCCAGCTGCCGCGGGTCAAGTCCCTGCGCTACGACATCGAGTACCGGAACATCCACGTGACCGGCAGCGAGGCCGAGGTGGAGGTGTTCCTGGACGGCTCGTTCGAGATCGAGGGGAACGAGGCCGGCGATCGCTACCGCCGGGTGAACGACTACCACCGCTTCCTTCTCGACAAGGAAGGCGACGAGTGGAAGTTCATCGCCGGCATGTGAGGCGCGCCAGCGCGGCCGCCTCGTCGCCCGCCTAGTGACAGTAGCGCTCGACGGCCTCGAACAGGCGGTTGAGATCGAGCGGCTTCATCACCAGCTCGGCGGCGTCGACCAGGACCGGGCGCTTGCCGGTCGCGGTGATCACCACCAGCGGGATGTCGGCGATCTCGGGATCGAGCTTCTGCTCCTTGCGGAACTGCCAGCCGTCCATCACCGGCATCATGAGGTCGAGCAGGATCACGCACGGCCGCGGCGACGAGGCCTTGAGGTGGTCGAGCGCCTCGCGCCCGTTCCCCACGCAGGAGACCGCGTAGCCCTCGTCCTCCAGAACCTCGCGCAGAGAGTCGCGAATGTCGGGGTCGTCGTCGACGACCAGGACGCCACCGCAGGGAGCTTCCTGTGCCACGACCGAATTTTCCGGGGGGGGCGACGCTCTTGTCAAACAGTTTGGATAACCTAAAGATGGTTGCGACGATGACCACCCCCCGCGCGGCGCTCGCCGTCGTCGCCGCCGCCGCCGCCCTCGGCGGGCCGCGCGCGCGCGCCGAGGTGCGCCCCTCGGGCCCGCTCGACACGGCGGTCCTCATCGCCACCCACTATCGGGTGGAGCCGAACCAGCTCTACCTTTCGGTGGGCGGCTGGAACGGGCGGCTCGATCTCT
>DASZVW010000294.1:0-9865 GCA_035546895.1 Polyangia bacterium | reverse complement strand
CCGCCGACGACGCCGCCGCCGACCACGCCGCCGCCGACCACGCCGCCGCCGACGACGCCGCCGCCGACGACGCCGCCGCCGACGGTGTCGCCGCCGCCGCCGCTGACGGTCAACACGACGGTGCTGTTCGCCCTGAACGGGCCGCTCACGCTCGCCGATCGGGTGACGGTCCAGGGGACGACGGCCGGGACCTTCGGCGCGGTGGGAGACGCGGGCACCGTCGCCGTGGCGCTGGGGACCAACACCCAGACCGGCAACGTCTGGAGCGTCCCTTCGGTCTCGCTCGCCTCGAACGCCAAGGTGAACGGGTTCGTCCGCACCGGCGGGGCGCTGACGCTCGGCTCGGGCGCCTCCGTCACCGACAGCGCCCACTCCCAGTCCGGCGTCGCCCCCGACCTGAGCGCGATCACCAACCGCCTCAACTTCACCATCGACTTCCCGTCCACCACCTCGGGCGACGTGAACGTCAACAGCGGGACGCGGGTGCTGGCCCCCGGCAACTACGGCGCCATCAACGTCGCCTCGGGCGCCACGCTCAGCCTCTCGGCCGGCGTCTATACCTGCAACAGCTTCGACATCAACACCGGCGCCACCCTGGTGACGAACGTGTCGGGCGGGACGCTGACGGTGCTGGTCAAGGGGGCCATCATCCTCAACGGCGCCCAGACGCTGACCGGCGGCTCGGCGTCCGCGCTCCGCTTCGCCACCAACGGCACCACCGCGGCCCAGCTGAACGCCGCCTTCGCGGGGATCGTGGTGGCGCCGTTCGCCGCCATCCAGCTCGACCTGACCGTCGCCTACACGGGGGCCTACTTCGGCGTCTCGGTGGTGACCCAGCCCGGGCAGACCTACACGCTGGCCGCGTGGGACGGCCAGCTGCCGCCGCCGGTCCGCTTCCTGACCAGCCGCCTGCTCGCCGACACCGAGGTGCCGGCCAGGTCGTCGCGCGCCCGCAGCACGAAGGGGAAGGCGAAGACCAGCGCGCCCAAGCTCGGCAAGGCGACCCAGACCGGCGACACCTTCGACGTCACCATCCAGCTGACCGCCGGGCTGGAGGTCAGCGACGTGGTCCTGTTCTGTGACGGCGGGGCGCTGGGGATCGGCGCCGCGCAGGTCCAGGGGCAGCAGGGGCGGGGGGCGATCGTCAACGTCAGCGCCAGCCCGACGACGGTCGGCCCCAACGCCACCACCGGCGACGTCGTGAGCATCGGCGACGTCACGCTGGCGGCGGGGACGCACGTGCGCGGCGGCGTCGACACCGCGGGGACCGTCACCGCGGACGCGACCGCCGTGCAGGACCAGCCGCCGCACGAGCACGACACGCTGCCGCTCACCGACGCGCTCAGCTTCAGCGTCACCTTCCCGCCGCCCAACCAGGGCGATCACACCGTGGCCGGTCCGACGCCGCTCACCTTGACGCCCGACTCATACGGCAACGTGAGCGTGATGGCGGGGGGGACCCTCATCCTCAAGGGGACCGCCGCCGGGAGCGCGTTCTCCTTCGTGACCCTCACCGTCGCCGCCGGGGGGACGCTGCAGATCGACACCGGGGGCGGGGTGATGTCGGTCAACGTGCTCACCACGCTGCAGCTCGCTGGCGGGCAGTCGTTCATCTGGGGCGACCCGAGCGCGCTGACGCTGGTCTACGTGGGGACCGCCCCCACGACGCTGACGCAAGCGTTCGCCGGGACGCTGTTCGCGCCGCGCGCCACGCTGACCCTGGCGCCCCCCACCACGGGCGGCGTCTACACGGGATCGTTCTTCGCCTCCGCGCTGACCGTCGCCGACGGCACCACGGTGATCGGGCTGGCGGCCGGGTCACCGGCGGTGAACCTCTACTTCTACGGGTTCGCGGGGGAGGTGGGGGCCGGCACCTACGACCGCGATCCGCTCGACCAGGACGCCGCCACGAACCAGCCCGTCAGCGGCGGCGGCGTGCTGACGCTGCCGCTCGGCGCCGGTCTCGACCACCTCACCATCGAGGACAACCGGACCTACCGCCTGGCGCTCGACCGACCGACGCCCGTGAGCGGCGCGCTGACCTTGCAGTCGGGCGGTGGCCTGCGTCCCTACCTGCTGCTCGAGAGCGCCAGCGGCGGCGCCGCCAACCTGGCCCCGGCGGCGGTCGACGCCAGCTTCGCCATCGACGGCCTCTGGATCGGGAGCCTCGACGGCACGGTCGGCGACTTCGTGGTGGAGGGGATCGCGGGGACCGGCGCCGGCGCCTTCGACTGGGACGCCGTCGTCATCCAGAGCGCGACGCTCGACCCGGGCGGCACGCGGGCCGACGGGCTGCCGATCGCGCCGATGCGGCTGTTCGTCACCGGGCGGATCAAGACCCTGACCATCAAGCAGTCGATCGTGGCGCCCATCATCGTCGACCTCACCTCGCTCGACGCCGGCGGGTTCATCGAGACGCTGATCGTCGAGGACAGCATCATCGACGCCACCCAGACCCCCGCCGACGCCGACGGCCGCCAGGCGGCGGTGTTCAACCCGGCGGGCGCCGTTCAGATCACGCGCTCGACGGTCTTCGGCGACGTGCACGCCGATCTGCTGCAGGTCACCGACAGCATCGTGGTGGGGGCGGCGGTGGTGGCCAACACGCAGGCCAGCTGCATCCGGTTCTCGGCCGTCTCGCTCAACGATCCGCCGGTGGCGGCGGGCGACCCGCCGGCGCGGCTCCCGCGGCTCTACCGGGTGCCCGCGCTCGACAAGGTGCCGAGCTTCTTCTTCACCTCGATGCGCTTCGGGGACGCCGGCTACGCGCAGCTCTCGCAGGCGGCGCCGGCCGCGGTCTCGGCGGGCGCCGAGAACGGCTCGGAGATGGGCGCCTTCTCGACCGAGCTGCGGCCGATCCAGCTCGCCGCCATCGTCGCCAAGGTCGATCAGTTCAAGCCCGTCGCCGTGCTTCCGCAGTACGTGCTCGAGGAAGAGTCGGCGATCGTCACGGTGTCTGTGTCAGGAGCGGCGACATGAGCGTCAAGGACATCAACCGGCTGCTCCGGCAGCCGGACAAGCACTACGTCGCCGCGCGCCAGCAGCAGGGGCGGTCGCTGCTCGACGCCGACTTCAACGAGGGCGAGTCGGCCGCGGCCGAGCAGCAGCGGCTGCTGCTCGAGGACGCCATCGGGCCGGCCGGGAGCCCGGACGCGGGCTTCGCCATCGGCCGGGTCACGCTGGAGACGTCGCCGACCACGCTGGTGGCGCCGCTCAACGACGGCGATCGGCTGCCGGTCGACCAGGTCCAGATCGGCGGCAACACCGTGGCGGTCCACGAGGCCGGCATCGAAGCCGGGGCCATCTACGTCGGCGGCGCGCGCTTCGTGCTCGAGCAGCCCGAGCCGGTGGCGATGCAGCGGGCCTTCCTGCAGATGGGCGGCGCGCCCGGCGATCTGCCGGCGCTGACGCCGCTGTCGTCGCCGGCCTTCTTCTCGCCGCACTCTCCGCGCTCGCCCCACTACCCGGAGTTCCGCGACTTCTATTACCTGAACGCCTGGGAGCAGGCGGTCACCGCCGCCGAGGACGACGAGATCCTCGAGCGGGGCCTGGCGGGGCCCGACGCGGCGGTGCGCGTGCACCGCATGCGCCGGGTGGAGGTGCTGGGGAACCTGAGCCCCAGCATCGGGACCTGCGCCGACGCGCTCGGCGAGCTCGAGCGGCGGTTCGCGGCCAGCAACGGCACGCTCGATCCGGCGACGGGCGAGCTGCGCTCGAGCGGGCGGCTCCAGCTGGTGTTCCAGCAGCCCCAGGAGCCGACCGACTGCCCGCCCTGCACGCCCGATCCGCCGCCCGAGTACCTGGGCGCCGAGAACGAGACGCTGCGGCTCATGCTGACGGGGCCCGCGAGCTACGTCTGGGCGATCGACAACTCGGCGCCGCTCTACCGGGTGAAGGTGAGCGGACTCGGCGACCCCAACCCGCAGGCGGTCAAGGTCACCATGCTGACGCCGCCCCGCGACGCGGGCCACCAGCCGAAGCGCAACCAGGTGGTCGAGATCATCCCCTTCGGCGCCGTGCTCGACGGGGGCGAGCACCAGCGGCCGCAAGATCCGCACTTCCAGAAGCTGGCGGCGGAGGTGGGCGTGTTCGCGCGGGTGGCGGCCGACTTCGATCCGTCGCAGGGGAGCTTCCAGCTCGAGAGCGGCCCGCGCGTCCTGGCCATCAAGAACCTCATCTCCAGCTGGGATCCGCGCCACCCGGCGGCGGGCGAGCTGAACATCGGCCCCGGCGACGGCTCGGACAGCCGGTTCTTCTTCATGCGGATCTGGCACACCGCCGACACGGCCGACCAGATCGAGCTCCCGATCAGCGGCGATCCCAACGGCGCGCCGCTGGGCGACAGCGGGATCGTCCCGGTGTTCTTCCACGGCGGGCGCGCCGGCGACTTCTGGGAGGCGACGCTGCGGATCGACGCCCGCCAGCAGATCGTCCCCTTCGATCTCCTGACCGCGCCCGGCGGCGTCCCGCCGCACGGGCCGCGCCACTTCTACGCGCCGCTGGCGCTGCTGACCGGGGCCGACCAGCAGGTCTTCACGGTCAGCGACTGCCGGACGCCGATGCGGCGGTTGACCGAGCGGGGATGCGCCACCCGGACCGTGGGGCAGCCGGGGGTCAGCGACGGCGACTTCACCTCGATCCAGGCGGCCGTCGATTCGCTCCCCGCCGGCGGGGGCCTGGTGCAGGTGCTGCCGGGGACCTACCTGGAGAACGTCTCCCTCGACGGCCTCACCGGCGTCAGCATCCAGGGGTGCGGGCCGAGCACCATCGTCCAGAGCCCCGTCCCGGGCGACGGCGGCACGCCCGGGGACCTGTTCTCCGCCACCCAGGCGCAGGGGATCACCATCTCGGACATGGTGCTCAACGCCGCCCGCGCGGCGGTGAACGCGGTCACCGTCACCGACCTGCAGCTGAGCGGGCTCCACGTGGTGGCCGGCGACATCGGCGACGGCGCGTTCGTCGCCGGGATCGGGGGCGACGACTCGACCCTGCTGGCGGTCATCGACTGCACCACCGCCCGCCTGTCGGACATCAAGGTCGACAGCTGGCGGAAGCAGGCCATCCACGTCGACGCCTGCAACGACGCCGCGCTCGACGAGATCGACTGCCTGGGGGCGCAGGACATCGAGGGGCAGTCTCCGGCGGCGTCGCCGCTGATCAACGTCGAGGCCTCCGTCGACGTCCGCATCCGCCGCTCGCGGCTGCAGAGCTTCGCCCAGTTCGGGCTGGGGGTGCTGGCCAGCGAGGAGGTCCTGATCCAGGACCTCACCGCCACCGTGGGTCCGGCGCAGACCGGGGACGGCGGCGAGAGCCAGGCCCTGAGCGCGATCGACGTCCTGGCCAGCAACGCCGTCAACATCGAGCGCGCGTTCGTCACCATGACCGCCGACGCGACCGACCACGCGGGCGTGCGCCTGCTGGCGACCGACGTCTCCTTCTCCGACGGGCGGATCGAGACGCTGGCCGTCGATCCCGCGGCGCAGGTCCCCGTGACCGCCGCCTGGGGCGGCCTGCAGGTGCGCGGGGGATCGTTCAACGTGCGGATCGTCGGGAACGACATCGTCGGTGGCCTCGGCCACGGGATCACCTTGGGGGCCGCCTTCTGGCTCGGCAGCGACGGGACCGAGCGGGACGAGGGGGCGGGCAAGGCGCAGATCGCCACCGTCGGCGGCGTCACCGCGGTCACCGGCGATCTCACCGCCGGATTCACCGACGGAGAGGTCACCTTCTCCGCGCGGATCGGCTCGCCGATCGCCGACCTGGTCATCGCCGACAACCGGATCACCCGGATGGGGACCAACGGCATCTCGGCGCTCACGGTGCTGGGGATCCCCAGCGGCCAGCCGTTCGTCGAGGTGCAGAACGCGGTCATCTCCGACAACAGCATCACCGGCAACCTGGTCCAGATCGCCGACGGCGCGGTCCCCACCCGCACCGACGTGTTCCCCACGACCTTCTCGACCGACGAGACGCGGTCGGGGCAGGCGCCGGTCGTGCAGTACCTCCCGTACGCCGGGATCGCGCTGGCGACGGCCTCCTTCTCCCTCGATCTGCGGGGGAACAGCGTCACCGACAACGGCACCTCGCCGGTCAGCCCCATCTCGGGGGTGTTCGTCCTCCTCGGGGAGTCGCTGGTCATCAGCGACAACCGGATCACGGGGAACGGCGTCGAGGCGGTGGCCGCCACCCCGCCGGCGGCGGGGGTGCGGGCGGGGATCGCGGTGGTGTTCGCCGATCGCCCGTTCGCCCCCTCGGGGTCCTCCACCCCCACCGAATCGGTGGACGACATCGGCTCGCTGGAGACCCTCGTCAAACTCGACCAGCCGGACCTCGATCAGAGCGGGCCGGCGCTGCGGCTGCGGGGGAACAGCGTGCTGCACCCCGAGGGGCGGGCGCTGTTCGCGGTGGCCACCGGGCCGGTGAGCGTCACCGCCAACTTCTTCTCCTCGCGCGGCTACCACGGGAACAGCGCGCTGCCGGAGAGCCAGCTCATCGGCGACGTGGTCTACCTCGAGAACCTCGCGCGCCCGTGGGAGAGCTTCCGCTTCTCGTCGGAGTCGCTCGGCCAGTACACGGTCCTCGGCTCGAACACCAGCACCTACCTGAGCACCGGCGGCAGCCCGTATCAGTTCATCAGCTTCGGGGGGCCGATCCTCTTTCAGGGGAACCAGGTCATCTACGACTGGCTGGTCCACATCACGCCGCCCAGCGGGACGCCGCTCGGCTACGTGCCGGTGGCGCTCATCTCCACCGACCACGTGACCATGACCGGCAACCACTTCGCGCTGCGGGTGCGCCCGGATCAACAGGGGGTCACCTCGCTGCCGGCGTTCGGGACGGTCATCACCGCGCCGGCGTTCAGCACCCCGGCGCCGCTGCTCGCCAACGCCTTCAGCGGCGGCGGGACCAACCTGTCGGGCGAGAACCGGTTCTCCGAGTCGCCCGACGCCACGGCGCTCTCGCTCCTGACCTGGGGCGAGCTGGCCAACTTCACCTCGTTCAACCAGGCGACACACATCGCGGTCGGCTACTCGTTCGACGCCTTCATCGCCGGGCCGCAGCCGCCCGCCAACGTCCAGGTGATCGGCAATCAGACGGTGTTCTTGCTGAATTCGCCGTCGGTGGCCGACCTGCTCCCGAACGGCAACATGGCGCAGGTGGTCCGACAACTGTTCCGCCAGCCGCAAAAGGTGTGATCCCATGTCCGCCTATGACGTCACCCGTCTCCTCCGGCAGCCCCGCAAGCACTACGTGGGGAGCCGCCTCCAGCAGGGGCGCCTGCTGCTCGACTCGGACTACAACGAAGGGGCGGCCGCCGCGGACGACGATCGCCGCCGCGTGCTGCTCGACCTCATCGGCCCGCGGGGGACGACCGACGACGGCTTCTCGCTGGGCGAGCCGCTGCCGGCGCTGCCGCCGCTGCCGGCCCAGACCGCTCCGCTGCGCCCCGGGGATCCGTTGCCGGTCGAGCAGATCGAGCTCGGCGGCACGCTGACCCCGGTCCGGCCCGTCAGCGTCCGCGCCGGCAGCATGTACCTGGACGGCGAGCGCTTCGCGCTCGAGGAGGCCGAGCACTTCGCGCTCCAGCGCGACTTCCTGCAGATGAAGCCGAGCGACGTCCCCATCTCGGACCCGCTCAGCCCCGACATCTTCAACGCCTTCTACTACCTCCACGCCTGGGACCAGACGGTCTCCGCGGTGGAGGACCAGGAGATCCAGGAGGTCGCCCTGGGCGGCGCCGACACCACGGTCCGGGTGCGCCGGATGCGGCGGGTGGAGGCGCTCGGCGGCCCGCACGCGGTGGTCGACAGCTGCGACGACGCGTTCGCCACGCTCATCGCCGCGCTGGAGGCGGACGGGACGGCGACCTTCGATCGCTCGACGGGCGCGCTGGTCTCGAACGGGCGCCTGCAGATCGGGTTCTCCTCCACGCCGGAGGAGGTCGACTGCGCCGACTGCAACCCGCCCACCACCAGCCGGTTCCTGGGGGCCGACAACAGCGCCATCCGCGTGATGCTCACCAGCCCGACGACGTTCGTGTGGGCGCTCGACAACGCCTCGCCGCTCTACCGGGTCAAGGTTACCGGGCTCACCAGCACCGATCCGACCACCCCGGTGGTGGTCGAGATGCTGACGCCGCCGGCCGACGAGACGCGCTGGCCGCTGCAGAACCGGGTGGTCGAGATCATCCCCTTCTCCGCGGTGCTGGACGGCGATCCGCCGGCCGGGTTCGAGCACCCGCACTTCAAGAAGGTCGCCGATCGCGTGGGCGCCTTCAGCCGGGTGGTGGTGCCGTTCGATCCGGGCACCTCGACGTTCACCATCGACACCAGCGTCGGCGTGGCCGACATGAAGCAGTTCGTGCACACCTGGGACACCCGCCACCCGGCGCTGCACAGCCTGGACGGCGGCGTCAGCTCGGACCCCGACGTCCAGTACTACTACCTGCGGCTCTGGCACCAGGCGCCGACGGCGGGCGAGGTCGAGCTGCCGACCAACGTGGGTGCCTGGCCGCTGGCCGGGACCGACCTGCTCGCCTCCTTCCCGGGCCGCGGGCGCCGCGGCGACTTCTGGGTGGTGGCCGAGCGCCCCGGGACCGCCGAGCGGGTGGTCCCCTTCGACCTGGCGGTGACCCCGGGCGGCGTCCCCCCGCACGGCCCGCGCGATCTCTACGCGCCGCTGGCCATCCTGACCGGCACCTCCGACACGGTGAAGGTTGCGGCCGACTGCCGGCCCCGCATCGCCCGGCTGACCGATCGCGGGTGCGAGACGCTCACCGTCGGCGACGGCGTCCACAGCTTCGGCGACTTCACCTCCATCCAGGCGGCGATCGACGCGCTGCCGGACGACGTCGGCGGGCGGATCAGCATCGGGCGCGGGATCTTCCACGAGTCGCTCACCATCGACACCCGGCAGAACCTGATCCTCGAGGGGTGCGGCGACGCCACCATCATCGAGAGCCTGCCGCCCGTCTTCAGCAGCCCGCCGCCCCCGGCGCCGCCGCCGCTGATCGAGATCTCCAGCTCGGACGGGATCGTGGTGACCGCGCTCCGCCTCCACGCCTTCGAGCAGAAGGCCATCTCCGTCTCCGGGCAGCTCATCGGCGGCTCGGACCGGGGGGGCGTGCAGCTCACCAGCCTGGCGGTCCTGGCCGGGCTCCCGGGCGGCGCCGAGCCGATCGCCGAGGTCGTCGACCCGACGATCCCGCTCATCGAGTTGGTGAACGGCGCGGGCGACGTCCTCCTGCAGGACCTGGCGCTCGAGCCGGTGGTCCGCCCCGCCATCGCCGCCAGCGACGCCGATCGCCTCCAGATCCAGAACGTCACCGTGGCGGGGACCTCGGCCAGCCGGGTGGCGCCGGTGGCGCCGATGATCAGCGTCGGCGATTCCTGCGACGACGTCGCCATCCGCGACGCCACGCTCAGCGCGGCCGGCCAGGTGGCGATCTCGGTCGGTGGCGGCAGCGCGGACGTCGAGCTGACGCGGCTCACGCTGGTGGCGAGCTCGCACCAGGTGACGTTGCCGCGCGGCCGCACCACCCAGAGCCAGACGGTGGTCGACGTCGACGGCGCCACCCGCGTGCGCCTCGAGGAGAGCTGGATCACCATGGACGCCAGCCCCAGCGAGAACGCGGCGGTGGTGGTGCAGGGGACGGAGATCGTGGTCAGCCGCAACCATGTGGAGGCGCTGGCCAACTGCTTCGACTCGCCGCTCCCCCGCTCGCCGGTGGAGTGCCGCGACCTGCGCGTGCTGGCCTGGGGCGGGATCCAGGTCCGCGGCGGCTCGACGGCGATCTCCGTCGAGGAGAACCAGATCCTGGGGGGCGTCGGGCACGGCATCACGCTCGGCAGCGTCATCTGGAAGA
>DASZVW010000293.1:0-3271 GCA_035546895.1 Polyangia bacterium | reverse complement strand
AGCCGCGCCGCGGTGCGCACGTCCTCTACGCCACCTTCGCCTTCAACATCGCGCTCTACTGCGCGCTCTCCTTCGTGGCCAAGCGGTTCGACTCGCCGCTCTGGGACTGGGCCTCGCTGTTCGCCGCCGTGTCGCTGCCGGCCACCGCGCAGCGCTTCTTCCAGGCCTTCCTGGGCGACGAGGCGGGGCCGCCGCCGCTCTCGCGCTCGACCGTGTTCGGCGCCGCGGTGTTCTACATCGTCCTCATCCTCTCGCGCTTCGTGGGGCCGGTGCACACCTCGGTGTCGTTCCACGTGGCCTTCATCGCCTACGTGTTCGCCGGGCTCTACCTCTCGGTCTTCTACCTCTACCGCCGCTACCGGGCGACGCCGTCGCGGGTGGAGAAGAAGCGGCTGCTCTACCTGCTGGTGGGCGGGTTCGCCACCGTCACCGCCTCGCTGGTCGAGGCGATGCCGCACGGGCCGAGCTTCGGCAACATCTTCATCATCGTCTACCTCTACTTCCTGTCGCAGAACCTGGTCCGTTACCGGCTGCTCGACCTCAACGAGCTGCTCGGCCGGATGGTGGTGCTGGGGACGCTGGTCTTCATCCTGGCCTTCATCTACGGGGTGATGGTCCGCTGGGTGGGCACGGACGAGCCGGGGCTGTTCTTCTTCAACACGCTGCTCGCCTCGGCGACCATCGTCATCCTGATCGAGCCCCTGCGGACGCGGGTCGAGGGGGGGATCAGCCGCTGGATGTTCCAGGAGAAGTTCGAGCTGTCGCGCCGGATCGAGGCGCTGCGCGGCGAGCTGGCCAACGTCATCGACATGCGCGTGCTGGTGCCGCGCGTGCTGGGCGCGCTCGAGGACTCGCGCCGGGTGACGCACGCCGCGGTCTACCTGGCCGATCCCGACGGCTCGGGCTTCGAGCTGGCCGGGCACGTGGGGCCGCGCCCCGAGGGGCGCTTCGACGCCATCGCCCACCGCGCCTTCTTCGAGCGGCTGCGGCGCACCGGCGTGGTCACGCTGGAGGGGATCGAGCGCGAGATCGCGGCGCGCCGGCCGCTGAGCGCCGAGGAGCGGGAGAGCCTGCAGCTCATGCTGCGCACGCTCGACCAGATGTACGGCTCGGTGGCGCTGGGGTTCGCCAGCGAGGACCAGCTCCTCGGCGTGCTGGTGATCCGCGACGACCGCCTGCGCGAGGCCTACTCGACCGACGAGATCGAGATCTTCCGCGGCGTGGCCACCAGCATCGGCATCACGCTGCAGAACTCGCAGGTCTACGAGCGGATGAAGGAGCGCGACCGCCTGGCCGCGCTCGGCCAGATGGCGGCCGGCCTGGCGCACGAGATCCGCAACCCGCTCGGCTCGATCAAGGGGGCCGCGCAGTTCCTGCAGCCGGCCAAAATCGAGGGGAAATCCGAGGGGAAATCCGAGGGGAAGCCGGAGGCTCACCGCGAAGGGCAGGGGGAGTTCCTCGGGATCATCGTCGAGGAGGTGAACCGGCTCAACAAGATCGTCTCCCAGTTCCTCGACTACGCGCGCCCCTACCGCGGCGAGCAGCGCCCGCTGGAGGTGGCCGAGGTGCTCAAGAAGACGTTGTCGCTCTTGCCGAAGGAGCCCCAGGAGGCGGGCGCCGAGGTGGTCACCAGCTTCGCCGACAAGATGCCGCCGGTGCGCGCCGACGCCGAGCAGCTCCTGCAGGTCTTCCTCAACCTGTCGCTGAACGCGCTGCAGGCGATCCCGGCGGGGACGCCGGGGAAGGTGGTGATCTCCACGGCGCTGCGGCGGGCCACCCGGCGCGGGGCGGCGGCGGCGTTCCTCGAGGTCCGCTTCCGCGACACCGGGGTGGGGATCCCGGCCGGCGATCTCAAGAACCTGTTCATCCCCTTCTTCACCACCAAGGAGAAGGGGACCGGGCTGGGGCTGCCGATCAGCCAGCGCATCATCGAGAACCACGGCGGCACCATCGAGGTCCGCTCGCAGCCCGGCGAGGGGGCGACCTTCACCGTCCTCCTGCCGATCGAGGCCGACGCCTACGCGGCCTACCTGGAGGCGGTGCGCGAGGTGCCGCGCCGGACGCCCGCCACCCCGCCGCCTCCGCCGCCCGGTGCGCGGGTGCCGCCACCGCTCCCCCCGCGGCGGCCGCAGGCGATGCCGGTCGAGGTGCAGGGCCGGGACGCCCCCACGCCGCCGCCGGTCGCCGACGCTCCCGGGCAAACCTCTGTCTCCACGGCGCGATCGAGGTAAGCTCGCGCCGCCGTGACCGCCGCCGCTCTGGACGTCAAACGGGTGCTCGTCGCCGACGACGAGCTGAACATGCGCCGCGTGCTGGAGGCGATCCTGCGGCGCGAGGGCTACGACGTCATCACCGCCGCCAACGGGCTCGAGGCGCTGGGGGGCATGAAAGACGGCGTGCACACGGTGATCACCGACCTCAAGATGCCGGGGCTCGACGGGATGGGGCTGCTCAAGCGGCTCTCCTCCGACTACCCGGACGTCCCGGTGGTGATGATCACCGCCCACGGCTCGGTGGAGAGCGCGGTCGAGGCGGTCAAGCTGGGGGCCTTCGACTACCTCGAGAAGCCGTTCGAGCAGGAGCAGATCCGGCAGGTGGTCGCCAAGGCGATCAGCACCTACGCGCTGGCCCGCCGCGACGCCCGCCCCGAGGAGCCGTCCGGGCACGGGCGCTTCCGGCTGGTCGGGCAGTCGCCGGCCATCCAGCAGATCTACGGGGTCGTCGAGAAGGTGGCCAACACGCCCTCCACGGTGCTCATCACAGGCGAGTCGGGGACCGGCAAGGAGCTGATCGCGCGGGCGCTGCACGAGAACTCCTCGCGGCACGCCGGGCCGTTCATCAAGATCAACTGCGCCGCCATCCCCAAGACGCTGATGGAGTCGGAGCTGTTCGGCTACGAGAAGGGGGCCTTCACCGGCGCCGTGGGCGCCAAGCCGGGGCGGTTCGAGCTGGCGCACGGGGGGACGCTGTTCCTCGACGAGATCGGCGAGATCCCGGTGGAGATGCAGGTGAAGCTCCTGCGCGTGCTGCAGGAGTCGGAGTTCGAGCGGGTGGGGGGGATCAAGACCATCAAGGTCGACGTCCGTCTGGTCACCGCCACCAACCGCGATCTGCTGGCCGAGGTGGGCGCCGGGACCTTCCGCGAGGACCTCTTCTACCGGCTGAACGTGGTCCCCATCCACATCCCGCCCCTGCGCGAGCGGCGCGAGGACATCCCACTCCTCTGCGACCACTTCATCGCCAAGTTCAACGACCGCCTGAAGAAGGAGAT
>DASZVW010000292.1:0-1519 GCA_035546895.1 Polyangia bacterium | reverse complement strand
GTGCTCCGATCGCGGCTCTCTTGGGCGCGGCCACGAGCGAAGGATGGCTCGGCGTCCGCGAGCGCAGGATGGCTCGGCGGCCGCGAGCGAAGGGTGGCTCCGCCAGCCCGAAGCGAGCCGGGGGCGCGGGGGGCCCAAGGGCGCGCAGCGCCCGACGCCCCCCGATCCATTGACGGTGGAGCTTCCATTGCTAAGGTTGCCGGACTTGGGAGCAAAAGGAGACCGAACATGAGGAGCAGCTGGAAGATTGGGGTCCTGGCGATGGTCAGCGCGGTGGCGGGCGTGGGGTACCTGGCGACGCCGAAGCGGGTGGAGGCGGCGGGGGCGTTCTCGCTCTCGAGCAGCGCGTTCAAGAACAACGCCGCCATCCCGGCGAAGTACTCGTTCAACGCGATGGGGTGCACGGGCGAGAACGTGTCGCCGCCGCTCGAGTGGAAGAACGCGCCGGCCGGCACCAAGAGCTTCGCGCTGATGGTGCACGATCCCGACGCGCCGACGGGCTCGGGGTGGTGGCACTGGGTCGTCTACAACATCCCGGCCGGCACGACGTCGCTGCCGGAAGGGGCGGGCGATGCCGCCGGCAAGGGGCTCCCCGCGGGCGCGGTCCAGGGGAACACCGACTTCGGCAAGCCGGGGTACGGCGGCCCCTGCCCGCCGCCCGGCAGCGGCAAGCACCACTACAACTTCACGCTGTTCGCGCTGAAGGTCGACAAGATCGAGGTGCCGCCGGGCGCCTCGCCGGCGATGATCGGCTTCAACGCCAAGGCCAACGCCGTCGCCTCGGCGAAGCTGACCGGCATCTTCTCGCGCGCGAAGTAGCGCGGGATAGCGTGTGATCGACGGCGGCGCGGTCGAGAGATCCTCGGCCCGCCGCCGGTCAGGGCTTGGCCGGTTTGGCCGGGGCGAAGCTCTTCACGAACGTCGCGTAGGCGTCCTTGAGCTTGGGGTAGGTGGCGGCGGTGGCGTTCAGGACCAGGAAGGTGACGGTGCCGCCGCGCTCGACGGTGGTCACCTCGCCCAGGTGGGCCGCTCCCTGGGCGCGCTCGCGGAACTGCTCGCGGGTGCTGCCGGGGAGGAGCGGCGGCAGCGACTTGAGCTTGGCCGTGGGGAAGATGTTGCGCGCCCCCTTGTGGGCCAGCGCGCCGGCCTCGCCGGCGGGCGGCCGCTGGACCAGCAGGTTGACGGTGCCGCGCTCGGCCTCGCCGTCCTCGCGCAGGACGCGGGCGGTGGCGAAGGCGACCAGCAGGCCGGACTCGGGCGAGGCGACCAGGCTGTCGATCCGCCAGTCGACGGGCCAGCTGACGCTGACGCCGTAGGCGTCGCTGGCCAGCGTCGCGCGCTCCTCGGTCGCCGAGAACCGGGGCGCCCCGGCGTCGGCGGCGGGCGCTGGCGCCAGCGGGACCGGTTTGCCGCCCGCGGCCTGCCGGGCGAGGCGGGCGGCGAGCGCGTCGGTGGGATCGAGCCCGCGGTAGCGTTTGAGCTCGGCGAGGCCATCGGCCGACTTCCCCTCGGCCAGGAG
>DASZVW010000291.1:0-15255 GCA_035546895.1 Polyangia bacterium | reverse complement strand
CCACGGCCGCCCGCTCGGCGACCGGCCGCCGGCTCCAGGTCCGGAACGCCGAGGCGGCGCGCCCGAGCTTCGCCTCGACCGCGGACGCGCTCTCGGGCTCGAAGGCGCGCAGGCGCGCGCCGGTGGCGGGATTCACGCTCTCGATGGCCATGCTCTTAATGTAATGCAGCCGCCGGCGGCCGGGCCGGCGGTTAGCCCGAGAGCAGGACGACGGCGAAGGCGACCGCGGTGAGCGCGAACGAGGCGGCGATCGCCGTGGCGTCGAGCCAGCGGGGCAGCGGACGCGGCACCGCCGTGCGGACGAGCCCGATGGCCGCCCCGGCGACGAGCCCGCCGATGTGCGCGGCGTTGTCGACCAGGCTGATCCCGCGCGCCGACAGCGACAGCCCCACGCCGAGCACGAACAGGATGTTGACCGCCAGCGCCTTGGCGGCGCGCCGCTGGCCGGTGCGCCAGGCGTAGACCGTCGCCATCCCGATCAGCCCCATGATCGCGCCCGAGGCGCCCACCGAGACGCTCTTCGTGTCGCCGAGCGTGGCGTGCAACGTCGACAGCACGTTCCCGAGCACGCCCGTCACCAGGTAGCCGGCGGCGATGAGCCCGCGCCCCAGCGCCTTCTCGGACAGGGCGCCGATCTGCCCCAGCACCCAGAGGTTCATCGCGATGTGCAGCAGGTTGGCGTGGATGAACGCCGCCGTGAGCCAGCGCCAGCGCGAGAAGTCGCCGGGGAAGCCGGCGACCGAGGCGCCGGCGGCCACCAGCGTCTCGCCGTCGAACGAGACCGCCTGCCGCGAGACCGCGGCCATGATCGCGTAGACGAGGAGGTTGACCACGATGAGCGCGCTCGTGACCGGCGCGTCGCGCAGGCGTCGGATCCAGGTCATGGGGAGCTCGCGTTCATTCGAAGGACCGTCCTGGAATTTTTCATCGTCGGCGTCCGGTTATCCAGGGGGTCGCGGCGATTCGCAAGATTGCGCTCGGCCGCGGGCATCCCGCGCGCTTGACACCTCATCCAAGTCGATACAAAGGAACGACATGAAACGGACTCGTCTGCGCCTCGTCTTCGGCCTGGCTCTGCTGGGCGCCGCCGTCGGCTTCGGCGCCCGGACGCCGACCTCGCTCCTGGCCCCGGCCGCCGCGCACGCGGCCGGCGCGGCGGTGACGCCCAAGACCGAGGCGCCCAACGAGGCGCGCGCCCTCTCGCACGCCTTCTCCAACGTGGCGAAGGCGCTGGGCCCCTCGGTGGTGCGGATCGAGGTCGAGATCGGCGCCGGGCGCGGGATGGGCCCGCACGGTCGCCTGGAGGCGCCCGACGAGGGGGAGGGCGAGGACGACGAGGTCCCCCCCTTCTTCCGCCACTTCTTCCAGTTCGGCCCCGGCGGCGGCGGCGGCATGCCCGCGCCCGGCCCCGCCCACGGCGTCGGCTCCGGGTTCATCATCGACACCAACGGCGACATCGTGACCAACCGGCACGTCGTCCAGGGGGCGACCAAGGTGACCGTCACCATGAACGACGACAAGGAGTACAGCGCCCACGTCGTCGGCAAGGACGTCCAGACCGACGTGGCGGTGGTGCGGATGGATCATCCGCCGTCGAACCTGGTGGTGGCGCGCCTCGGCGACTCCGACAAGCTGGAGGTGGGCGAGTGGGTGGTGGCGGTCGGCAGCCCGCTCGGGCTCGAGCAGACGGTGACCGCCGGGATCGTGAGCGGCAAGGGGCGCCCGGGCCGTCACGTCCAGATGTCGGGGCGCCGCGTGCGCGGCTACATCCAGACCGACGCCAAGATCAACCCCGGCAACTCGGGCGGTCCGCTGGTCAACCTCGAGGGCGAGGTGGTCGGCGTCAACACGCTCATCCAGGTGGGCGCCGGCGGCGCCTACGGGTTCGCCATCCCGGTCAACGAGGTGCGCCGGGTGGCCCAGGCGCTGGTGAAGGAGGGGCGCGTCCGCTACGCCTACCTCGGCCTCATGCTCACCGACGTCAAGGACCTCGACGACGCGCAGAAGGCCAAGCTGGGCAAGGCGGTGCCGCCGTCGGGGGCCGTCGTCGCCGAGACGACGCCGGGCGGCCCGGCCGGCAAGGCCGGGATGCGCCCGGGCGACGTCATCACCGAGGTCAACGGGCAGAAGGTCAAGGGGGCGGGCGACGTGGTCGACTTCGTCTCCACCCAGCCGATCGGCGCGCGCGTCGTCCTCCACTATCTACGCGACGGCCGGGCCGAGCAGACGCAGGTCGCGCTCGGCGAGCTCCCGGACGAGGACGCCGGCCAGGCGCAGGGGAAGATCGGCCTCGCGCTGCAGACGCTGACGCCCGACGTGGCGGCCTCGCTGGGGATCGATCGCCACACCAAGGGGGCGGTCATCACCGACGTGGCCGCGGGGAGCCCGGCCGAGCAGCAGGGGCTGCACCCGGGCGACGTGATCGTGGAGGTCGATCGGCACCCGGTCGCCTCGTCCGAGGAGGCGATCGCCGCCCTTCGGGCCACGGCCGGCGGGGGTGGTCACCTCCTGCGCGTGCGCGGCCCCAGTGGGGCCCGGTTCGTCACCATCAAGTGACGGCCGCAGCCGGTCGCGCTCGCGGACCGTAACGGGCCGGCGTCGCGCGCGCGACTTTCCGCGGCGAGCGCCACGCCCCGCGGGGCACGCCTGATGCTTTTCCGTAGGCGAGGAATCGCCGATGCGAGCATCTTGGTTGTGCGCGGCCGGACTGCTGCTGGCCGGGACCCCCGCGGCCGCGCAGCCGGGCGCCCGGGTGACGCCGCCGGCGGTCGAGCCGGCGCCCGCGCGGGTGATGTCGCGGGCCTTCATCCGGGTGGCGCAGGCGATCGCCCCCTCGGTGGTGCGGATCGAGGTGAGCGGCCCGGCCGGCGACGCCACCGGCTCGGGCGTCGTCCTCGACACGCGCGGCAACGTGGTCACCAGCAGCCACCTCTTCGACGGCTGGTCGCCGGCGACCGGCGGCGGAGCTCCGCCGATCGCGGTCGTGCTGGTGGACGGCCGGCGGCTCGCCGCCGAGCTGGTCGGGCTCGACGCCGAGAGCGACGTGGCGGTGCTCAGGGTGCCCCGCCCGCCGCGCGATCTCTCCGCCGCGCGCTTCGGCGACTCGGACTCCGAGCGGGCCGCGGTGGGCGAGTGGGTGCTCGCCGTCGGCAGCCCGCTGGGGCTCGACGAGACGTTCACCGCCGGGATCATCAGCGGCCGGCCCCGGTCCGACCCCGACGGGCTCGCCGCCGCGCACGGCTACCTGCTGACCGACGCCAACGTGAACCCGGGCGACTCCGGCGGCCCGCTGGTCGACCTCGACGGCGAGGTGATCGGGCTGACCACGGCGATGAGCGGGGGCCCCGGCGGCAGCTACGGCTACGCGATCCCGATCAACCGCGTCCGTCGCGTCGCCGCGGCGTTGATCAAGGACGGCAAGGTCGTCCGCCCGTACATCGGGGTCGGGCTGCGCGACGTCGGGGATCTCGATCGCGGCGAGCGGCGGCGCCTGGGGCCGATGCCCGCGCGCGGCGCGGTGGTCAGCGAGGTGCGGCGCGACGCCCCGGCCGCGGTGGCCGGGCTCCGTCCCGGCGACGTGATCGTCTCCGTCAACAACGAGGAGATCCCGGACCCCGCCGACCTCGCGGCGCTCGTGGCGCGCCAGGAGGTCGGGGCGCGGTTGATGGTGGAGTTCGTCCGCGGCGGCCAGGACCGGGTGGTGCCGCTCTCGATCGGCGAGCTCCCGCCGGCCGGCGATCGCGCCCCGGCGGGCGCGCGCTGATCAGGCCGGGGCGGCGGTCGCCGGGCGCCCGCTCTCCAGCACGATCTCGGTGATCTCCGCCGGGGCGCCGAGGCGCATGGGCGGCCCCCAGTAGCCGGTCCCCCGGCTGACGTAGATCTGCGCGTCGCCGCGGCGGTGGAGCCCGGCGATGAACGGCTGCTGCAGGCGGACCACGAAGTTGAAGGGCCACATCTGGCCGCCGTGCGTGTGCCCGGAGAGCTGCAGCCCGACCCGATACGGCTCGGCCTCGAGGAACGTCTTCGGTTGGTGCGCGAGCAGCACCAGCTCCCGCGCCGGATCGCGATCGCGGAGCACGCGCGCCAGGGCCTCGTCCGGCGCCGGGCCGCCGTAGCGGGCGGCCGAACGATCCTCGACGCCCGCCAGATCGAACGAGGCCGGCCCGTTCCCAATTGAAATCCGCTCGTTTTGCAATACACGAACGCCGATTCGATTGAGCTCGATCGTCCAGGCCGCCGCGCCCGAGAAATACTCGTGATTGCCGGTCACGAAGAAGACACCGCGGGGGGCGCGGAGCCCGGACAACGGCTCAATGGCGCGCGCCAGGTGAGCCACGGAGCCGTCAACGAGGTCACCGGTGATTGCAATCAGGTCGGGCGCCAACGCGTTCGTGCGGGCGACGATCTCCTCCACGAAGGTCCGGCCTATCGTGGGGCCGACGTGGATGTCGGTCAGCTGCGCGATGCGGAACCCGTGCTGCTCCGGCGGCAGCCGGCCGAGCCGCACGCGCACGCGCCGGACCTCGACGGGCTCGAGGGCCGCGTGGAGCGCCACCGTCGACAAGCCGGCGGCGACGGCGGCGCCGGCGACCGCCGTCGCGCGGGCGAGGAGGATCCGCCTCTGGGCGTCGAACGGCGGGCGGCGCGTAACGCGACGGCTCGACGCGGCAATCAGGCGGACGAGGTCGGCGAAGAATGAAGCGACGAGCAGGAGAAACATAACGCCCAACCAGACGGCGCCCGTCCAGACGAGCGCCCGCCCGGCCGCTCCATGCGTGCGACCCAGGATCAATGACACCGGAATGCTGGCCGCGAGGCACGCTAAAAGCGTGCCACCGACGGTGCGCGAGCGCCCCGACCAGCGCGGATCACGCACCAGACGGACCCAGAGGTAGTAATGAATGGCCGCGAGTAACCCGAATGCGACCGCAATGAACGTAACGAACCGGTTCACGGCAATTGTTTTGACACGACCAGGCAGCGAATCAACCGTTTTGCGTTTGCATCGTCGATCGTTCGCAGCTAGTCTGCGCGCGCCACCTAGGGGGAAAAGAAATGGCTAGAAAGTCCGATATTCAGGATCTCGTTCAACAGTTCGTCGATAGATTGGCTTCTTTGGTCGAGCAGGACACGGTGTCGCGGGCGCGCGAGGCCGTGATGACGGCGTTCGGGGGGAACGCGCCCGCCGCGTTGTTGCGCGGGGCGGGAAAGGGGCTGGGGCTTCGCAAGCGGCGCAAGGGCCCGATCCAGCTCTGTCCGGTTCCGGGCTGCACCAACCGTGCGGCGCCCGTGTTCGGGATGGTCTGCGCGAAGCACAAGGGGCTGCCGAAGGCGGACATCAAGAAGTACCGCGAGCAGCGGCGGGCGGCGAAGGCGAAGGCCAAGAAGGCCGCCTGAGCGAGGGGCTGACCGCGCCGCTCCTCGGGGTGGCGCGGTCGGCGACGGACCGCGCGCGCCGGCCCCCGGCTTCACGGCGGGTGTGGCGCGCGCGCCACGTCGGCCAGGGGCGCTCGGGCGCGCTCGGGAGAATCATCAATGGTTTTCGGTGCCTGGGGTTGGCACCGTCGTTGCGATGGGAGTGCGGCCGAAGCCTAAGGAGGCGCGCATGGCGATCGCATCGGCAACGCTGGATTTCGATTCCTTCGGAAAGTTGATGAGGCCGGCCGTCCCGGCCGACGCCCCCGTCCTGGAGGCCCTCAAGGGGTGCCCGCAACTGGAGAAGGCCACGCCGGAGGCGCTGCGGACGCTGGCGCGGGACGCCACCCTGCGCGCGGTCGGTCGCGGCGCGAACATCGCTCCCCAGGGGGGCCGGCTGGACGCCGCCTTCATCGTCGTGCGCGGCAAGGTGCGCGCGGTCTGCCGCGCGGTCAACGGCCGCGAGATCTCCATGGAGGTGTTCCGCGCCGGCGATCTGGTGGCCGACGGCGCGCTGGCGCCCGACGCGCCGCTGACCCACGACTGGGAGGCGGTCGAGGCCGCCACCCTCCTCACCATCCCGCGCGAGGCGTTCCTCGCCTGCGCGCGGGCCACGCCGGAGATCGCGCTCGCGCTGGGGGCCGAGCTGGTCGCGCGGCTCGAGCGCTCGAAGCAGCTCGCCACCGGGCTGGCGCTGGCGGGGGTGCAGGAGCGGGTGGTCTCCCGGTTGGTGGCGCTCGGCCGCCAGGATGGGACGGCCGGGCCCGAGGGGCTGCTGATCCGCAACCGCCCCACGCAGCAGGAGCTCGCCAACCAGATCGGCGCCTGCCGAGAAACGGTCTCGCGCACCGTCTCCGAGCTGGTCCGCCAGGGCCTGCTCACCCCGCGCGGGCGCTCGCTCCTGGTCAGCAAGCGACTCGTCGAGAACGCCGCTTAGGTTCGTCACCCGCTCGGCGCCGGCCGAGATCCGAAACGCACGCCAAGAATTGACGCTGCGCCGAGCGCGGGTGAAACTTTGCAGGGTTTGGCCAGCCAGCCCAAAGTCGGTGCGGCGGCGACGGGGGTCTCGGTCCCGTTCGCCGAAGTCGACATCCGCACCTCCATCCGACCGACGGTCGCGGAGATCGATCTCGGCGCCGTGCAGCGGAACCTGACCCGGGTCCGGGGGACGATCGGCCCCGGCGTGCGCGTCTTCGGGGTGGTCAAGGCCGACGCCTACGGGCACGGCGCGGTGGCGGTGGCCCGGGCGCTCGAACCGCTGTGCCACGCGCTGGCGGTCTCGCTGGTCGAGGAGGGGCTCGAGCTGCGCGCCGCCGGGATCCGGGCGCCCGTCCTGGTGCTGGGCGCCTACTACAACCGGCACCAGGACGAGGTCCTGGCCGAGCGGCTCACGCAGGTGGTCTACTATCTCGCCGATCTGGAGAAGTTCGCGGCCGCGGCCGCGCGCCGGACCCGCCCGGCCGAGGGCCACCTCAAGATCGACACCGGCATGAGCCGGCTCGGGCTGGCGCCCCGCGAGCTGGAGCCGACGCTGCTCCGGCTCTCGGCGCTGCCGTCGCTGCGCCTGGGCGGTCTTTGCACCCACTTCGCCTCCGCGGACCTGGCGGACGCCGCCCCGACCGAGGCGGCGCTCGCCGAGCTCGAGAAGGGGCTCGCGCGGGCCGCCGCGCTGGGGTTCCGGGGGCTCGTCAACCACGCGGCCAACAGCGCGGCCGCGGTCCGGTTCCCGGCGGCCAGGCTCGACGCGGTCCGGCCCGGCCTGGCACTCTACGGCGCCATGCCGTCGGAGATCGTCCGCCTGGTCGGCCTCGAGGGGGCGCTCTCCCTGCGCACGAAGGTGATGGCGGTGCGGGAGGTCGCGCCGGGGACGGGCGTCAGCTACGGGGGGACCTGGCGGGCCGCCCGGCCATCGCGGGTGGCCACGCTGCCGATCGGCTACGCCGACGGCTACCCCCGTCACGTCCGCGGCGCCGAGGTGCTGCTGGGGGGCCGGCGCGTCCCGGTGGTGGGCGCCGTCTGCATGGACATGCTGATGATCGACGTGACCGATCTGCCCGCCGACGCGCTCGACGGCGCCGTGACCCTCATCGGCCGCGACGGTGCCGAGGAGATCACGGTCGACGACCTGGCCCGCTGGGCGGGGACGATCAACTACGAGATCCTGTGCGGCATCTCCAAGCGGGTGCCGCGCGTCCTGCGCGACGCGGCGGTCACCGCCTCGCCCGGTCCGGCGCGGAAGCCGACGGGCGCGCCATGACCGCCTCCTCCTCGGTCGATGGGGCCCCCGGCGGCAAGGCGGAGCCGCGCCCCGGCATCGCCAGGTCGCTGCTCGACGCGGCGCTGGCGCCGCTGCGGGTGATCTTGACCTACGCCGGCGAGCGGACGCTGTTGCTGTCGAGCGCGGTGGGGGGGCTCTTCCGCCAGCCCTTCCGCCTGAAGCTGTTCCTCGAGCAGATGCAGTTCGTCGGCGTGGGGTCGCTCCCCATCATCTGTCTGGTGGGGCTCTTCTCCGGCGCCGTCTCGGCGCAGCAGGCGATCGCGGCGCTACGCATCTTCAATCAGGAGCGGTTCGTGGGGGCCACCGTCGGCATCTCGCTGGCGCAGGAGCTGGCGCCGGTGTTCACCGCCCTCATGATCACCGCGCGCGCCGGCTCCGGGATGGCCACCGAGCTCGGCTCGATGCGCATCACCGAGCAGATCGACGCCCTCACCACCTTCGCCGTCGATCCGATCCAGTACCTGGTCACGCCGCGGGTGGTGGCGACCGTCCTCATGATGCCGATCATGACGATGGTCTTCAACATCGTCGGCCTGGTGGGCGCCTACGGCTACTCGATCTACTTCGAGCACATCGATCTCGGGCAGTTCATCGAGCAGTTCACCTACTGGACCGATCCCAAGGACTACATCATCGGCGTCACCAAGGCGGCGGTGTTCGGGGTGACGCTCTCGGTGGCCGCCTGCTACGAGGGGTACTACGTGCGGGGCGGCGCCAAGGAGGTGGGGCTTGCCACGACACACGCGGTGGTTGCAGGCTCCGTCTCGGTGTTGGTGTCGGACTACTTCTTGATCGATATTTTCCACATCCTTTGGCCCTATCAGTCTTGAGCCCGCAGAGCGCCAACTCGCCCGCGGTCGTCGATCCTTCGGGGGGCGGCGGCGCGCTCGCGCGGCGTGACGAGCGCTGGCAGATCCGCGTGCGCGGCCTGCACAAGACGTTCGGGCCGCAGCACGTGCTCCGCGGCGTCGACCTCGACATCGAGCGCGGCAAGACCAACATCATCATCGGCGGCTCGGGGCAGGGGAAGTCGGTGCTGATGAAGCACCTCATGGGGCTGCTCAAGCCGGACGCCGGGCAGATCTGGGTCGACGGCGTCGACGTGGTGCCGTTCAGGGACCTGGAGATGGCCAAGCTGCGGCGGAAGTACGGGATGGTGTTCCAGTACGCGGCGCTGTTCGACTCGATGAACGTGGTGGAGAACATCGCCTTCCCGCTGCTCGAGCGCTACAAGCTCCCCACCGGCGAGGTGATGGACCGGGTCCGCGATCTGCTGCGCCGGCTCGACCTGGCGCAGGTCGCCGGGATCGAGCAGAAGTTCCCCCCCGAGCTCTCGGGCGGGCAGCGCAAACGCGTCGGGCTGGCGCGCGCGCTCATCGACCGGCCCGAGATCCTGCTCTACGATGAGCCGACCACCGGGCTCGACCCGGTGGCCACCAAGAACGTCGACGAGATGATCCAGCGGACCGCGCACGAGTTCGGCGTCACCTCGGTGGTGATCTCGCACGACATGGCCTCCACCTTCCGGATCGGCGATCGGATCTCGATGCTGCACGGGGGGAAGATCATCGTCAGCGGCCCGCCGGGCGAGGTGCTGGCCAGCCCCCTGCCGGCGCTGCGCGAGTTCATCGAGACCTCGGGGCTGGTGGCGGCGGGGGCCCCGGCATGAGGCGGAGCTGGGCGTCGCTGACCGTCGGCATCCTGGTGATCGTCGTCGGCCTCATCAGCTACATCCTGATCCGCTCGACCTCCGAGCGGAGCTCGGGCTCGCACGGGGTCGAGGTCTACGCCCTCTTCCACGACGCCTCGGGCCTGTTCGAGAAGTCGCGCGTGCAGACGGCGGGGATCCAGGTCGGGCAGATCGAGAAGCGGGCGCTCGACGACAACCAGCCGACGATGGCCCGGATCACCGTCCGGATGCTCCCCAAGATCACGCTGTACGAGAACGCCTCGGTGTCGAAGAAGTCGGCCTCGCTGCTCGGCGAGTACTACCTGGAGATCGATCCGGGGACGCCGATCGGCGTCGTCAACGGCGAGCGGCGGCAGATGCGGGTCCTCCACGACGGCGACCAGATCAAGAACGTCCGCGAGCCGACGGCGATGGGCGACATCATGGACAGCGTGGGGACGCTGCTGCCGATCCTGCACGACATCCTCGACGACGTGCACCGCCTGACCTCGGGGACCATCACCGACATCGCCGACAACATCAACAAGCTGATCGAGAGCAACTCCGACACGCTGAGCCGGCTGCTCGAGCGGGTCGACACCATCGCCGCCAACGTCGAGGGGGTGACCAGCACCGAGGCCGACGACGTCAAGGCCTCGATCAAGAACGTCCGCGAGATCACCGACTCGATCAAGGACCTGGTCGGCACCACCCAGGGGCAGGTGTCGCAGAACGGGAACAAGATCCAGGGGTCGATCGATCGCCTGCAGTCGACGCTCGACAACCTCGACAAGTCGATGAAGAACGTCGAGGCGATCACCGAGCGGGTCAACAGCGGCCAGGGGACGGTGGGCCGCATCATCAACGACGACACCATCGCCAACAACGTCGAGGACATCACCGAGAACGCGGGCGGCTTCATCCGCAGCATCACCAAGCTGCAGACGATCGTGGGGCTGCGCACCGAGTACAACGTCTTCGCCAACACGCTGAAGAACTACCTCTCGGTCCAGCTGATGCCCCGGCCCGACAAGTTCTACCTGATCGAGCTCATCGAGGATCCGCGCGGCTACCAGAACACCGTCCTCACCGCCACCAACGACTCGAAAGGCGGCTTCGACAGCACCATCACCACCACCACCACCGACCAGCTCCGCTTCTCGCTGATGTTCGGCAAGCGGGTCAGCTTCGGCGGCGTGACGGTGGCCGGGCGGTTCGGGATCAAGGAGTCGACCGGCGGCGTGGGCGGTGACCTCTACCTCTTCGACGATCGGCTGGCGCTCTCGGTCGACGTGTTCAACTTCGCTCAGGCCAGCGTCAATCAGTACCCGCGGGTCAAGGTCGGGCTCTCCTGGGAGATCTGGAACAAGACCCTCTACCTGGTGGGCGGCGCCGACGATCTGCTCGACTACAACCACCGCGCGACCGCGGGCGCGAACGGCGGCTACGACCTGTTCTTCGGCGGCATGCTGCGGTTCAATGACGAGGATCTGAAGTCGCTGCTGGTCGTGGGCGGCGGCGCCGCGGCCGGATCGGCCTCCAAGTAAGGTCCCGCGGAGGTCCGCCGACGGGCGGCCGCCGCGGCGTGCCTTTCCGCTCGGCTTGACTCCCGAGGCCGCCTTCCTATAGTAACTCACCTTTTCGCCCGGGTGCTCGAAGGGCCAGTCGTCAAAATGCGGTTTAAAATCAACGAGATCGGAGCTGAGGGGCTTCCGCTGAACGTGGCGGTGACCGCCGAGTGGGTGGCGGCCGCCTGCCCGGATCTCGACGCGCGCCCGGCGCCGCGCGGCCTGGCGCTGGTGGGGCGGATCGAAAAGATGGGCGAGGACTACCTCCTGCGCGCCACCCTGCGCGGCGGGATCGCGACTACCTGCGCGCGCTGCCTCGAGCCGGCCGAGGTCCCGATCGACACGCCGCTGGCGATCACCTTCGTGTCGACGGAGGCCGACAAGACCGACGACGACGAGGACCCGGACGTGATCGCCTTCCTGGGGGGCGAGATCGACGTGGGCGACGAGATCCGCGACGAGATCCTGCTGGCGCTCCCCATCAACCCGCTCTGCCGGGAGTCCTGCCGCGGCCTCTGCACGGTGTGCGGCGGCAACCGCAACTTGACCGCCTGCGCCTGCAAGGCCGAGGCGGCGCCGGCGGGGGCCTTCGCGGCGCTCGGCAAGCTGAAACTTTCCAATTCGTAGTAAGCACACTAAGAAAGGGCTCGACCAATGGCCGTTCCGAAGAGAAGACAGTCCAAATCACGCTCCGCGATCCGGCGCGCGCAGGTGATGAAGAAGGCGGTGCCGAACTTCGTCCCCTGTCCCCGCTGCGGAGAGCCGAAGCGCACCCACCGGATGTGCGCGGGCTGCGGGTACTACCGCGACCGGCTGGTGATCGAGCCGAAGGAAGAAGAGCAGGCTTGAGCCTGAACCCGGGCACTCTCGCTCGCTGAGGTCGAGCGAACATGCCGCGCATTGCCGTCGACGCCATGGGGTCCGACGCCGCGCCTCGGGTCGAGGTGGAGGGCGTCGTGGCCGCCGTGCGCGCGCGGCGCGGGATCGAGGTGCTGCTGGTGGGCGACGAGCCCCGCCTGCGGGCCGAGCTCGCGGCGATGGGGGCCGAGTCGGCGCCCATCACCGTCCGCCACGCGCCCGAGGTGATCACCATGCACGACGCGCCGTCGATGGCGGTCAAGCAGAAGAAGAAGGCCTCGATGCGGGTCTGCTTCGACCTCGTCAAGTCGGGCGAGGCCGACGCCGTCGTCTCGGCCGGCAACTCGGGCGCCATGATGGCCTGCGGGTTGCTCGTGCTCGGCCGCCTGCCGGGGGTCGAGCGGCCGGCGATCGTCACCACCTTCCCCACCCGCGCGGGCGAGTGCGCGCTGCTCGACATGGGGGCCAACGTCGATCCCAAGCCGTCGGTGCTGGCGCAGTTCGGGGTGCTGGGGTCGGTCTACGCCCGCCTCCTGCACGGCAAGGCGCGCCCGCGGGTCGGCCTGCTCTCGAACGGCTCCGAGGAGCACAAAGGGACGCCGCTCACCCGCGAGGCGCACCAGATCCTGGCCCGGCTGCCCGACGGCGACGCCGACTTCAGCTACCTCGGCTACGTCGAGGGGCGCGACATCTTCGAGGGGCAGGTCGACGTGGTGGTCACCGACGGGTTCACCGGCAACGTCCTCCTCAAGTGCGTCGAGGGGGCGGCGGAGACGATGCTCGGCATGGTCAAGGAGGAGGTCATGCGCTCGGGCTTCCTGGCCAAGGTCGGCGCCGCGCTGATGACCGGCGCGCTCAAGCGGCTGCGCAAGCGGATCGACTACGCCGAGCACGGCGGGGCGCCGCTGCTGGGCGTCGACGGCGTGGCGCTCATCTGCCACGGCGGCTCCAACGCCACCGCGATCCGCAACGCCGTCGACGTCGCCGACCGGTTCGCGCAGCTCCGGCTCGGCAAGGAGCTGGCCGCCGCCGTCGCGCGCCACGCCTTCCTCTCGGACGGACCGCCGGCGCCCGCGCCCGGCGCGGAGGCGATCCCGTGATCAAGAGTCGCATCATCGGGAGCGGCCGCGCCGTCCCCCCCAAGGTGCTCACCAACGACGACCTGTCGCGCATGGTCGACACCTCCGACGCCTGGATCGTCGAGCGGACCGGCATCCGCGAGCGCCACATCCTCGATCCCTCGCAGGCGGCCAGCGACCTGGCGGCCGAGGCGGGGCGCCAGGCCTGCCGCCGGGCGGGGGTCGAGCCCGCGGCCGTCGACTGCATCATCGTCGGCACCGTCACCGGCGACTGTCCTTTCCCGGCCACCGCCACCTTCGTGCAGAAGAAGCTGGGGGCGCCGGCGGGCGGGTGCGCCTTCGACCTGTCGGCCGCCTGCGCCGGGTTCCTCTACGGGATCTCCATCGCCGACGCCTTCATCCGCGCCGGCCAGTACAAGCACGTGCTGGTGATCGGCGTCGAGGTGCTCTCGCGCATCATCGACTGGACCGACCGCACCACCTGCGTGCTGTTCGGCGACGCCGCCGGCGCGGTCCTCATGACCGCCGGCGACGAGTCGTCGTCCGGGCGGATCCTCTCCACCCACCTGTTCGCCGACGGCGCGCTGGCGGAGATCCTCTGGCAGCCGGTCGGCGGCAGCCGCGAGCCCACCACGCCGGAGGCGCTCGGCGCCCGCCGGCAGTACGTGCAGATGAACGGGCGCGAGGTCTACAAGCACGCGGTCCGCAACATGGCGGCGGGCGCGCGCCTGGCGCTGGACGCGAACGGGCTCAAGGCCGACGACGTCGCCTGGGTGGTCGCGCACCAGGCGAACCTCCGGATCCTCGAGGGGGTCTCGGAGCGGGTCGGCATCCCGATGTCGCGCTTCTTCACCAACGTCGATCGCTACGGCAACACCTCGTCGGCCTCGGTGCCGACGGCGCTCGACGAGGCGGTCGAGCTGGGGAAGCTCAAGCCGGGCGACCTGGTGCTGTTCGCGGCGCTGGGAGGTGGGCTGGCCTGGGCCTCGGCGGCGGTGAGGTGGTGATGGCGGCCTCGGCGCCGCTCGCGCTGCTCTTCCCCGGGCAGGGCTCGCAGAAGGTCGGGATGGGGCGCGCCCTCCACGAGGCCGACGCCGCGGCCCGCGCCGTGTTCGCCGAGGCCGACGCCGCGCTCGGCTATTCGCTCTCCAAGCTCTGCTTCGAGGGGCCGGAGGCGGAGCTCACGCTGACCGCCAACGCGCAGCCGGCGATCCTGACCGTCAGCATCGCCGCGCTGCGGGCGCTCGAGGCGCGCGTGGCCGTCCGCCCGGCCGCCGTCGCCGGGCACTCGCTGGGCGAGTACAGCGCGCTGGTGGCGGCGGGCGCGCTCCGCTTCGCCGACGCCGTCCGGCTGGTGCACCTGCGCGGGAAGTTCATGCAGGAGGCGGTCCCCGCGGGCGTGGGGGCGATGGCCGCCATCCTGGGGCTCGACGCGGCCGCGGTCGCCGCCGCCTGCGCCGAGTCGGCGGCGGGCGAGGTGGTCAGCCCCGCCAACCTGAACGGCGGCGGCCAGGTGGTGATCGCCGGGCACAAGGCGGCGGTCGAGCGCGCCTGCGCGGCGGCCAGGGCGCGCGGCGCCAAGCGCGCCGTCCCGCTGCCGGTGAGCGCCCCCTTCCATTGCGTGCTCATGCAGCCGGCGGCGGAGAAGCTGGCGGCCGAGCTGGCCCGGGCGGAGGTGATCGCCCCCCGGGTGCCGGTGGTGACCAACGTCGAGGCGGCCCCCAATCAGGACCCGGCGCGCGTGCGCGAGCTGCTGGCCCGCCAGGTGACCGCCCCCGTGCGCTGGGAAGAGTCGGTCCAGCGCCTGGCGGCGATGGGGGTGACGCGCGCCTTCGAGCTGGGCGCCGGGAACGTCCTCGCCGGGCTGGTGCGGCGCATCGCGCCGGCCATCACGGTCGAGTCGGCCGGCGATCCGGACGCCGTCGTGGCGCTGGCCAAAAACGCGGGGGAGGATCCTGGACATGCGTGACCTGGACGGAAAGATCGCGGTGGTGACCGGCGCCTCGCGCGGCATCGGGCGCGCCATCGCCGTGGCGCTCGGGCGCGCGGGGGCCAAGGTGATCGTCAACTACACGGCCAACGAGGCGGCGGCCGGCGAGGCGGTGGCGGCGGTGGTGGCGGCCGGCGGGACCGCGGCCGCCAAGCGGTTCGACGTCGCCGATTCGGCCGCGGTCGACGCCGCGTTCAAGGAGATCGTCGCCGCCGAGGGGGCGCTGCAAGTCCTGGTCAACAACGCGGGCGTGGCCATCAACGGGCTGGTGCTGGGCGGCAAGGACGCCGACTGGAAGCGCTCGCTGGACGTGAACCTGAGCGGCACCTACCACTGCTGCCGGGCGGCGCTGCGCGCGCTCATGAAGGCGCGCGAGGCGGGGCGCATCATCAACATCA
>DASZVW010000290.1:0-3090 GCA_035546895.1 Polyangia bacterium | reverse complement strand
TCACCGTCGGCTCCTGCTGGCTGGTGCGCGCGACGGAAGGCGCGCCCATCCGCGCCTTCTCGACGGTCTGCCCGCACCTCGGCTGCGGCGTCGACTGGAACGAGGCGACCGGCAAGTTCGACTGCCCCTGCCACGCCTCGTCGTTCGATCTCCAGGGGCGCTGCCTGTCGGGCCCCTCGCCGCGCGGCCTCGACGAGCTGGAGGTGAGCCTCGACGGGGCGGAGGTGCTGGTCCGCTACCAGCGGTTCCGGACCGGGACGCCCAAGAAAGAACCGATCGGATGAGCACCGGACCGGTGCCCGTCCTCGAGCCGCCCCCGCCGGCCGTGGAGCCCCCGCGGCCGCGCGCCGGGCGCCGCGGCTGGCTCGAGGAGCGGCTGGGGCTGGCGGGGCTGGAGCGCGCGATCCTGGGCGGCCAGATGCCGGGCGGCGCCAGCCTCTGGCACACGCTCGGCTCGGTCGCCGCCGGCCTGTTCGTCGTCGAGGCGGTGACCGGGCTCTTCCTGGCGCTCTTCTACGCGCCGTCGGTGCAGACCGCCTGGGCCTCGGTGGCCTACATTCAAGATCAGCTCCCGCTCGGGTGGTTCGTGCGCGGGCTGCACAGCTTCGGCTCCTCGGCGCTGATCGTCGTGGCCGGGCTGCACCTCCTGCAGGTGCTGCTGTTCGGCGCCTACCGGCGGCCGCGCGAGCTCAACTGGATGCTGGGCCTGGGCCTCTTCGGCCTGACCGTCTTGTTCGCGCTCTCGGGCTACCTCCTGCCGTGGGACCAGAAGGGGTACTGGGCGAAGCTGGTCGAGGCCACGATCACCGGCAGCGCGCCGGTGGTGGGCGGCGCCGTCCAGCGGGTGGTGCAGGGGGGGACGGCGTTCGGCAACCTGACCGTCACCCACGCCTACGCGGCGCACGCGCTGCTGCTGCCGGCGGCGTTCCTGGCGCTCACCGCGCTGCACGTCTACCTCTATCGCCGGCACGGCCCGACCCCGAAGTGGTCGCTCACCGCCGAGCAGCTCCGGGCGCGCGCCGAGCCGGCCTTCCCGTACCAGGCGGTCCGCAACGCCGCCGTCGGCCTGTTGGTCCTGCTGATCGTGGTGGGTGAGGTGGCGGCCCGCCACGGCGCCGCGCTGGAGTCGCCCGCCGATCCCGCCTCCAGCTATCTGGCGCGCCCCGAGTGGTACGCGGTGCCGCTCTACCAGCTGCGGATGTACTTCGAGGGGCCGCTCGAGATCGTGGCCACCATGGTCATCCCTGGTCTCCTGACCGCGCTGCTGCTGGCCCTCCCGTTCCTCGATCGCGCGCCGAGCAACCACCCCGCCGATCGCAAGCGGGTGATGGCCGCCGCCTGTGCCGGCCTGGTTGCGGTGGGCGCGCTGTCGGCGATCGCGGTGCGCAAGGACGCGCACGATCCCGCCTACGCCAAGGCGCGCGCCGAGGAGGAGACGCGCGCGCGACAGGCGCGCGAGCTGGCGCGGAAGGGGATGCCGCCCGAGGGGGGGCTGGCGGTCTTCCGCAACGACCCGCTCAACCACGCGCGCGAGCTCTGGGACCAGCGCTGCGCCGGCTGCCACGGCCTCGCGGGAATGGGGGGCGACAAGGGGCCCGACTTCAAGGGCTACGACGGGCGCGCCTGGATCCGCGGCTTCCTGGCCAACCCCGACGGGCCGCTTTTCATGGGGCCGGCGAAGATCGATCGGGGGATGCGCCCGGTCGAGGGGACGCCCGAGGAGCTCGACGCCCTGGTGGAGATGGTCTACGCGCAGACCGGCGCGCCCGACGCCGACGTCGCCAAGGCGGCGCGCGGGCACGACCTCATCGATCAGAAGGACTGCGACAGCTGCCACGAGATCGACGGCGAGGGGGAGAACGCCGGGCCCAACCTCAAGGGGCGCGGCACGCTCCGCTGGGTCGAGGCGGTGATCGCCGACGCCGGGCAGGGGCGCCTCTTCGGCGAGAAGAACAAGATGCCGAAGTTCGCCGGCAAGCTGACCGCCGCCGAGATCGAGGACCTGGCGCGCTTCGTGGTCGCCCAGAGGTCCGCGCGGTAGGCGCGGCCGGTCCGTCCGTCAGTCCTCCGAGGCGCCGAGCCAGTCGGTGCGGACGCCGGGGCCGAGCTTGTCGAGGATCTGGGCCCGGAAGCGCTTCTTGAGCTGATCGGCGATCTGGCCCATGCGCTGCTTGGAGACGCCGAAGCGCGCCCCCAGCTCGCCGAGGGCGACCGGGTCGTCGGTGGCCAGGTGCTCGTGCCAGACGGCGCGCTCGCGCGCGTCCTTGAGCCCCTCGCGGAACTCGCCCACGAAGTCGCGGATGGCGTCGTCGAGCTCGGCGTGCGCGGCCTCGGCCTCCGGCGTGCGGCCGCCCGAGGCGATCCGCTCGGCCAGCGGGAAGGACTCCTCGTCGCTCGAGCCGCGCGGATCGATCGACACCTCGCGCGACTCAAGGTGCTGGCGGACCTCGTCGAGCTCCTTCTCGTCGACGTCCAGCTTGGCGGCCAGCAGCTTGGGCGTCGGCTCGAACCCCGCGGCCAGCAGCTTCTGCCGCTCCTTCTCCAGCCGGAAGAACAGCTTCCGCCCGGCGCGCGTGTTGCCGACGTGGATGAGGCGCGAGTTGGTCATCAGGAAGCGCAGCACGTAGGCCCGGATCCAGTAGGCGGCGTAGGTCCCGAAGCGGGGCCCCATCGCCGGCTCCCAGCGCTTGACCGCCTCCATCAGCCCCACGCTCCCCTCCTGGAAGAGATCGAGGATGCTGGCCCAGGCCCGGCGGTACTGGTAGGCGATGGCGATGACCAGCCGCAGGTTGTGCACCACCAGCGTGCGCGCGGCGTTCATGTCCCCCTGCTCGCGCACCGCCTTGCCGAGCGCGCGCTCCTCCTCGTCGCTGAGGCGGCGGAAGCGGCGGGCCTCGGCCAGGAAGCGCCCGACCGGGTCGCGCAGCGGCGCCAGCGCGCCCGCGGGCGCCGGCGGGACCACCTCGTCCACGTCGACCGCCTGCGGCTCCGCCCCCCCGGCCTCGCCGGCCTCGGCGAGCGCCGCCCCTTCCTCGTCCGGAAGGTCGGTCTCCTGGTCGTCGTCGCGCTCGGGCATGGCTGGGGAGATAT
>DASZVW010000289.1:0-6586 GCA_035546895.1 Polyangia bacterium | reverse complement strand
GTGCCGCCGGTGCCGGTGGTGCCGCCGGTGCCGGGAGCGCCGCCCGCGCCGCCCGTGCCGGTGCTCCCGCCGGTCCCCGTCGCCGAGGCCGTGCAGGTGGTCGGCCCGGGCGCGGCCAGCGTCGAGCCGTCGATGCAGGTCGGCGAGCCGCTGCCGCCGTTGGGGTAGCTGACCGTCACGGTGGCGCCGGTGGCGCTGATCGCGGTCAGCGTGATGGTGGCGCCGCCCGCGTTCGGATCGGTGAAGCTCTGCCCGACCGTCGTCAGGCCGGCGAACGCCGACGCCGAGGGGTTCATGTTGAGCAGCTCGGTCCAGACGCTGTTCGACTGGCGCGTGCGGCCGTTGGTGGTGGTCGGCAGCTTCACGTTGTCGCTGGCGTAGATGAACACCGTCGGCGCGGTGAAGGTGACGCCGGCGCCGAACCCGCCGCCGCTCTTGGAGTAGCTGTCGAAGAGGCCGCCCGCGGCGCGGAACTCGACGTAGAAGTTGTTCAAGGCGACGTTCTGCGTGGTCGCCTGCGGATCGTGGACCGTCAGCGTGGCCGGGAACGGGACCTGGAGGACCTGGACGCCGCTGCCGCTCGAGCAGTTGGTCTCGAGAGGCAGGAGGTTGAAGGTGCCGTTCGCCGGGGTGCGGACGCCGTTGCAGCCGGTGAGCCAGCCCTCGTACCAGCGCTCGTAGGCGTTGAACTCGCGGCAGCCACCGCCCATCGTCGACATCGAGCTGCCGTACTCGGTGATCGTGCAGTCGTCGACCGGGTCGGTGTCGAAGCTGTTCGTGCCGCACTTCATGGTGTTGGCGTGCATGAGGCCGATGTTGTGCCCGGGCTCCTGCATCAAGACGACGCAGGAGAGCGACCCGTTCATCCAGGTCCGCTTGGCCGGCGCGAGCGCGGAGCCCTCCTCGCCCAGGCCGCCGAAGGTGCAGAGGTTGGTCGAGTTGAAGTAGTAGATGAGGTGGTTGTACGTCCCGGTGATCTCCTTCTCGATCGCCGTGGCCATCCCGGTCGTGTCACAGGTGGTCATCGAGTAGGTGTAGGGGCCGATCACGGTCCCCTGCACCTGGTACTTGCCGTACGACGAGGCGTTGTAGTACTCGGCGAACGACTTGTCCGTCGCCACCTGGCTGTTGAGGTACTTGGCCCCCTGGGTGGCGTCGATGTTCACGCCGCTTCCGAGATCGACGAGCACCAGCGCGTAGGTGTCGGGCGACATGGGCGACTGGTACGTCGTCGGCTGGCCCTCGGCCGCGATCTGCAGCGGCGGCAGCTCTTCCAGGTTGCTGACGTGGAACCGCTCGCCGACCAGATCGCCGTGCAGGCGGACCTGCGTGCCGGTGGCGGTCATGGGCGGCTTGTCGAAGTCGAGACGAACCTCGTGCCCGTCGGACGTGCGCACAGCGTGCCACCACTCGGTGCTCCCGTCCCAGTTGTCCGCCACGTAGGTGACGAACTCGCCGGTCAACGCATGGGGATCGCTGTCAGCGCCCCCGGCGTCGATGGAGTTGGGAGAACAAGCAGGAACGAACGTCGCCAGAACAAGCGCGGCGGTGCCTGCACCCAGGACTCGGCTCCATGAGCGCACCATACTAGTAAGTGACAAAACTCCCTCTTTGGGGCTCAAAAAATCAGCTAATCAAAACAAATTCGCGCAACTCACCAGAAATACAGGAGTCATCCCTCGCTGACGGGCGGCTCTCCGGCGGGCAAGGGCACCGCGTGCAGGCGGCGGATGCGGCGATCCCGCACGTCGAGGACCGTGAAGTGGAACCCCACGGTCGAGATCTCGTCGCCCGGGACCGGCAGCTCGGGGAGCTGCGTGATGATGAAGCCGCCCAGCGTCTCCACCTCGGGCGCCACCTTGGGGAAGACCAGCCCCAGATCGCGCGCCGCGACGTCGAGCGTGAGCCGGCCGTCGACGTCGAAGCTGCCGTCGGCGTTGCGCCGGATGGGCGGGATCTCCTCGGCGTCCTGCTCGTCCTGGATCTCGCCCACCACCTCCTCGACCAGATCCTCGAGCGTCACGATGCCGGTGAAGGCGTGGCCCGGGCCGAGGATGATCGCGATGTGCACGCGGCGGCGCTGGAACTCGCGCCGCAGCCACTCGAGCCGCGTGTCCTCCGAGGCGTAGATCGGCTCCCGGACCAGCTCGCGCATGCGGCTCGGCCGCTTCTCGGCGGCCAGCGCGGTCACGATGTCCTTGAGGTGGACGTAGCCGACCACCCGATCGGTCGTCGGCTCGACCAGGGGATAGCGCGTGTACTGGTTGGCGACGGCGATCTTGAGGTTGTCCTCGAACTGCCGGCCGGCCTCCAGCGTCACCACGTCGCGCCGCAGGGTCATCACGTGGCGCGCCAGCCGGTGGGTGTAGTCGAACACCCGATCGATGAGGCGCCGCGCGCCGGGATCGAGGTGGACGTGCTGCAGGACCAGGCGCAGCTCGTCGGGCGAGTGGACCATCTCCGCCTCCGAGGCCGGCGGCAGCCGCAGGATCTTGAGCACCAGCGCGGCCGCCCCCTTGAGCGTCCAGATGATCGGGAAGGTCACCACGTAGAAGACGCGGAACGGCACCACCGCCCACAGCGCGATCGGCTCGGTCAGCTGGATGGCCAGCGCCTTGGGCGCCAGCTCGCCGAGCACGGTGTGCAGGAAGGTGATGGCGATCAGGCTGACGGTGGCGGCCAGCGTGTGCAGCGTCCGCTCGGAGGTGGCGCCGGCCCGGAACAGCAGCGGGCGCAGCAGCGACGCGAAGGCCGGCTCGCCCAGCCAGCCGAGGGTCAGCGAGGCCACCGTGATGCCGAGCTGGCTGGCCGAGAGGTAGGCCGGGAGCTGCCCGGTGATGCCGAGCAGCAGCTTGGCCCGCCGGCGTCCGTCACGGGCCAGCTGCTGCAGCCGGGTGGGGCGGATCTTGACGAAGGCGAACTCGGCCGCGACGAAGAAGGCGTTGGCCAGGACCATCACCGCCGTCAGCAGCAGCGCGAGACTCGGGTGCATGGAGCCCCGGAGAATCGCACAGGACGCGCCCGGCGGTCGACGGATGGGGTGCGGCGCCGACCTCCTTCCCCGCGGCGGATCGTTCTGCCGGATTGGTGGTAATGTCGGCCGGTCGTGATCTCCCGTAAATTAGGCCTTGGTCTGGCGTTCGCGCTCGTCGCCTCGGCGGGTGCGGCGCGCCCGGTCGCCGCCCAGGGGCTGCAGTCCTCGGGCGAGTGCACGACCGACAACCTGCTCTCGCACCGGCAGCCGATCTGGCGGCAGGACATCCGCGGCGATCTCCACCTGCCGACCGACGAGGCGGCGGCCCCCGAGGGGGCGCAGTGGGACGCGCCGGTGGGCGTCATCCTGGAGACGCCGGCCGGCTCGCTCACCTACGACCTCGGCTCGGTCAAGCCGGTGGCGTCGTTCCTGCTTCAGGCCGACGCCAACGACACCTACAAGATCTTCGGCGCCCTGGAGAACAAGCCCGAGGCGTTCAAGCTCCTGGTGGAGATCGACAACGTCGTCACCACCCAGGGGCACGGGTTCCGCACCCGCACCGCCACCATCGACGCCACGCCGGTGCGCTACCTCAAGGTCGGCGAGCCGGTGGGCGACGGCGCCTACTCGATCGCCGAGTTCCAGGCCTACTGCCGGGCGCCGAACCCGTTCCCGCCCAAGCTGACCATCAGCAACGCGCCGCCGGCGATCGTCGTCCAGCCCTCGTTCTGGAAGTTCGCCTGGTGGGAGAACGACGCCAGCTCGCGCTTCGAGATGGCGCTGGCGCTGTTCGCCATGGCGCTCCTCTGCTGGGGGCTGTGGCTGACCGTGCGCGGGCGGGAAGACTGGAAGCGGCGGCTGCGCGACCGGCTCTTGATGCTGGTCGGCGTGCTGTCGTTCTGCGCCTACTGGAACTTCGGCAGCTTCCACTTCGGGAACTACGTCCACATGTGGGACACGTTCCACTACTACATCGGCTCGAAGTACTTCAAAGAGCTGTCGTACGACCGCCTCTACGAGTGCGTGGCCGTCGCCGACTCCGAGGAGCCCGGGCTGCGGCGCCGGGTCGAGCTGCGCAAGATCATGAACCTGCGCAACAACATGATGGTGGGGACGCAGGAGGTGCTGGCCGACCCGGTCGGGATCTGCAAGAGCCACTTCACGCCCGAGCGCTGGGCCAGCTTCAAGCACGACGTCGCCTACTTCCGGAACCACCACGACATCAAGCGGTGGGAGGAGGCGCAGACCGACCACGGCTACAACGGCTCGCCGGTCTGGAACATCGTGGGGACCACGCTGACCAACCTGGCGCCGGCCAGCGACGACCAGATCAACTTCCTCACCCGGATCGATCCCTTCTTCATCTTCGGGATGATCGCCATGTCGCTGTGGGCGTTCGGCTGGCGCACGACCTGCGTCGCGCTGGCCGTGTTCGCCACCAACTTCCCGTCGCGGTTCTACTGGACGGGCGGCTCCCTGCTGCGCTGGGACTGGCTCTTCTACCTGGTGGGCGGCATCTGCCTGGTGAAGAAGGAGCGCCCGCTCCTGGGCGGGTTCTTCCTCGGCTATTCGACGCTGCTCCGGATCTTCCCGCTGTTCGTCTTCTCGGGGCCGCTCCTGCTCCTGGCGCGCCAACTCTGGGGGAAGGTCGGCGCCTGGCCCGCGGGCGCGGCCGATTCGTCGGCGTCCGCGCCGGCCGCGGCCCCCGGGGCTGGCGGCGAGACCGAGCCGGTCCGCCCCTGGTGGAAGCCCGAGCCCTGGGAGTCGTGGCGGGCGCTGGGGGCGCGCGCCGATCGCCGGCTGGTCTCGATCCTGGTCGGCGCCGCGCTCTCCGTCGCCATCCTGGTGCCGGTCAGCTTCGCCACCAGCAGCGGCATCGCCGGCTACCGCGCCTTCGCCTTCAACACCGAGAAGCACAAGGAGACGCCGCTCACCAACTACATGGGGCTGCGCACCGTCGTCGCCTACAGCCCGTCGGAGGCCGGGCGGGTGATGAAGGACGACCGGCAGGAGGATCCCTGGGGGCCCTGGAAGCGCCAGAAGCTGAAGACCTTCCACGCGCGGTTCCCGATCTACCTCCTCCTTTGCGGCGTCGCCGTCGGCTACCTCTACCTGGCGCTGCGCGACGCCGAGCCGTGGGTGGCCTGCTCGATGGGGGCGATGATGATCGCCGTCGGCGTCGAGCTCACCTGCTACTACTACTCGTTCCTGTTCGCGGTGGCGTTCCTCTACCACAAGCGGAAGGAGGCGGGCGCCATCCTGCTCGGGGTGACGGCGATGACCGGCCTCATCGACTGGTCGCCGACCCGCTATCTCCCCGACGTCAAGCCGTGGGCGGGGCTGAAGATCTCGCAGTGGCTCGACGAGCAGTACATGATGATGTCGATCGCCACGCTGGTCGGCTTCGGCTGGATCGTCTACCGGTTCATCTACCGGCCGATGGTGCAGCCCGATCCCGCGCTCGCCGGCGCGAGCGCGGCGGCCGAGGTGGCCCGCGACCAGGCGGAGGCGGCGTCGATCAACCGGCGGAAGCCGTCCTCCCGTCGCGGCGGCGGCGGTGGTGGTGGCGGTAACGGCCGCCGGCGCGGCGGGCGCGGCCGCCGGCGCTGACCGGGCGCGGTCGGGCGGCCGCCCCTCCAACGGAAAAAGGCCGCCGGCGGGTGCCGGACGGCCTTCTTCCTGACTTCTCCGGGGAGGGCGGCGCGTGTTACCGGCGCTTCTTCCCCTTCTTCTTGGCGGCCTTCGCCGACTTCTTGGCCGACTTCTTGGCGGGCTTCTTCGTCGCCTTCTTGGCGACGCGCCGCTTGGCGGACTTCTTGGCGGCCTTCTTCTTGCGCTTCTGTCCGCCGACGGCGCGCTTGGCGCGGGCGACGTCGCCGTCACGGTCGACGAAGTAGATGTAGTTGGTATCCACTTCGAACCCACCGTCGGCCACCTTCTCGGGGCGCCCCTTCGGCTTGCCAGGTTGCTTTCGCTGAACCTTCCACACCTCCCCGTCCTTCACGTAGTACATGAAGTCCTTCTCGCGCTCGACTCCCAGCTTTGCGACTTTCTCCGCCATCTCGGCAGCCCTCCGTCAGAAAGTTTGCGAAAAAATCAGCTGCAAAAAGCCATGTGCATCGTATCGGGGGGCGTGAGACTGTCAAGTAGGATTCCCGGCGGAGATCGTCGCCGGACGCTTATTTTCCAGCTTATTTCGAACCGTCGCGTCACGTCGTCGCCTGCTGGGAGCGTGCCAGATAGACGTGCTGCTCGCCGCGATCGTCGTCGGGATCGAGCGGCCGGCCGTCGAAGCCGCCCCAGCGGGCGATGAGGTCGAGCCCCGAGCGCGCGAGCAGCGCTTCGATTTCGCGAGGTTGAAGTAAGCGATGGCGCAGCGACACCAACCGGGCGCCGAGGCGTTTCCCGTCGGTGCGGCGTCCGAGCGGCTGGTAGCGGAAGGTCATCGCCAGGACGCGCCCGTCGAGGCGGTGGCGCTCGCTGTAGCTCGTGGGGCGGCCGCTGCGCGGATCGCGAAAGCGGGTCTCGCCCGAGGGGACGCGCCGCTCCACGAACCGGCGCGTGGGCGCGAAGACGTCGAACGCCAGCCAGCCGCCCGGGATCAGCGCCGCC
>DASZVW010000288.1:0-6151 GCA_035546895.1 Polyangia bacterium | reverse complement strand
GGCCGCGTGGACATTCGTACTCTCGCTGTCCGTGCCCGCGTGCTGTTTGTGCCCGCGCGCGGTTGTGTCCGCGCCGGAGCCGCGACCCGCGCGCGCTTCTGAGACTTTGCGCGCCCCAGCGCGCCCCGGACCTGGAACGGGCTGAAACCTTCTAAGGCTCCGTGCCCGCGCGTCCGCGGAGCGCTACCAAGCGGCGGTTTGCCGCTGTCCGGGCCGCGGCCTCCTCGCCGCGCGGTAGCCGCAGTTTCCGCTCACCCGGCACGTCTCTAACGGACGCCCGCCCCCGTTTCGCGCGGAATCGGGCGCCGCGGCCCGAGTCACCGCCAAGGCCCGCGCGATTGCGCTCCGCGGACGCGCGGGCACGGAGCAAGGTCGCGTCCACTCGTGTCCAGTGAGCGTCAACTCACGGCCCCGCCGGCGTCCAACTCACGGCCCCGCCGGCGTCCAACTCACGGCCCAGTGGATCGGAGGCGGGCTCTGTCCGCCGGAGACTTGCTTGCCGATCAGGATCCGGGCCCGGCTCTCGTCGCGTGGGGTGGGCCCGCGGGAGGGGCGCAGCCCCTCCCGCGCAGCGCAGCTACTTGTTCGGCTGCGGCGTCGTCCGCAGGTAGGGCTTCAGCTCCTTCCAGCCCTTGGGGAACTTCTGCTTCATCACCGCCGGGTCCTTCAGCGACGGCACGATCACCACGTCCTGGCCGTCCTTCCAGTCGACCGGCGTGGCCACCGAGTGGTGGTCGGTGAGCTGGAGGGAGTCGATCACCCGCAGGATCTCGTCGAAGTTGCGCCCGGCGCTCGCCGGGTAGGTGATGATGAGGCGGATCTTCTTCTTGGGGTCGATCACGAACACCGAGCGGACGGTCGCCGTGTCGCTCGCCTCGGGGTGGATCATGTCGTAGAGCTTGGCGACCTTCTTGTCGGCGTCGGCGAGGATCGGGAAATTCACCTTGGTCCCCTGCGTCTCCTCGATGTCGCCCACCCACCCCTGGTGCGAGGCCAGCGGGTCGACCGAGAGGGCGATAACCTTGGCGTTCCGCTTCTCGAACTCGCCCTTGAGCTTGGCGACGCGGCCGAGCTCGGTCGTGCAGACCGGCGTGAAGTCGGCCGGATGGGAGAACAGCACCCCCCACTTGTCGCCCAGGAATTCGTGGAATTTGATCTTCCCCTCGGTCGACTCCTGCTCGAAGTCCGGGGCCACGCTGCCAATGTGCAGAGCCATGACATTTCTCCTTTTTGCGGTTCAGGTTTGCTTCGGGCGAAGCTTGCGCGCGATCCGGCGCGCGTGCCAGGGGCCTCGTTTCCGGCCCCGATAAGAGATGCCGGCGCGAGAGAAATGGCGCGCCCGGACGCCCGTGGTAGCATCCTCGGGCTTGGCCCCCGCTTGCGTTCGCGCGCTCCTAGGCGTAGATCCGGCCCCGCTTCCACATGAAGGCCGGTCGTTTCCCTTCTCTACTTCCTTACTCGTGAGTTCGTCCGAGTGAAGCCCACCGACGTACGCAACCCCGACTACTTCCACAAGGTCGTCGACTGCCAGTGGGCCTGCCCGGCCCACACCAACGTCCCGGAGTACATCCGCCTCGTCGCGCAGGGGCGCTACGATGACGCGTACATCCTCAACCGGGAGTCGAACGTCTTCCCGGGGATCCTGGGGCGGACCTGCGATCGCCCGTGCGAGCCGGCCTGCCGGCGCGGGCGCGTCGAGGAGAAGCCGGTCGCCATCTGCCGCATCAAGCGCGTGGCCGCCGACCTCAAGGGGGACGTGAGCGCCCGCCTCCCCAAGCCGCCCGCCAAGAAGAACGGCAAGCGCGTCGCCTGCATCGGCGCCGGCCCGGCCTCGCTGACGGTGGCCAACGATCTGCTGCCGCTCGGCTACGAGGTGGTGATCTTCGAGAAGAACGACCGCCCGGGCGGGCTCATGCGGACCAACGTCCCCAGCTTCCGGCTGCCCGCCCACGTGCTCGACGAAGAGATCGCCATGATCGTGGACATGGGCGCCGAGGTCCGCTACGGCGCCCCGGTGCAGAGCCTCAAGGCGCTGCTGGGGCCAAGCAACTCCGAACGCTTCGACGCCGTCTTCGTGGGCTCGGGCGCGCCGCGCGGCAAGGACCTGGATCTGCCGGGCCGCCAGGAGGCGGCCGAGCACATCCACATCGGCATCGACTGGCTGGAGAGCGTCGCCTTCGAGCACATCGGCAAGATCGGCGAGCGCGTCCTCATCATCGGCGTCGGCAACACCGCGATGGACTGCTGCCGGACGGCGCGGCGCCTGGGCGGCAAGGACGTCAAGGTGATGGCCCGCCGCGACCGCCAGCACTTCAAGGCGTCGCCCTGGGAGCTGGAGGACGCGGAGGAAGAGCAGGTCGACATCCTGGTCAACCACGTCCCCAGCCGGTTCGTGGTCCAGAACGGCAAGCTCACCGGGATGGAGTTCGAGCGCCCGGGCCAGGACGGAAAGCCGGAGAAGATCGTGCTCCCCGCCGACGATGTCATCGTGGCCATCGGGCAGGAGAACGCCTTCCCGTACATCGAGCGCGACATCGGCATCGAGTTCGGCAAGTGGGACATGCCGAAGGTCGACGAGAAGACGATGGCCTCCACCCGCCCCGGCGTCTTCTTCGGCGGTGACGCCGCCTGGGGGCCGAAGAACATCATCTGGGCCGTCGCCCACGGGCACGAGGCGGCCATCTCGATCCACAACCACTGCCAGGGCGTGGCGCTCACCGAGCGGCCGGCCCCCCGGATGGGCCTCCTCCCGCAGAAGATGGGGCTCACCGAGTGGAGCTACAGCAACGACTACAACCCGGCCCGACGTCAGAAGATGATGCACGTCGATCTGAAGGAGCGCTTCAAGCAGCTCTCGATCGAGGTGGAGATGGGCTTCGACCACGAGCAGACGGCGCGCGAGGTCGAGCGCTGCCTCAACTGCGACGTGCAGACCGCCTTCACCGACAAGCGCTGCATCGAGTGCGACGCCTGCGTCGACGTCTGCCCGACCAGCTGCCTGACCATCGCGGCCAACGGCGAGGAGCCGGAGCTGCGCCGGCGGCTGACGGTGCCGGCCGAGAACACCAGCCAGCCGCTCTTCGTCTCGGGCGGGCTGCCGCAGACCGGGCGGGTGATGGTCAAGGACGAGGACGTCTGCGTCCACTGCGGGCTGTGCGCCGAGCGCTGCCCGACGGCGGCCTGGGACATGGCGCGGCTCGAGCTGGTCCTGCCCAAGGCGGGACAGGCGGCCGGGTCGAAATAGAGGGTATCGGCGTGCATCAGAAGCAGGTGATCCGGACCAACGACTTCGCGCTCAAGCTGGCCAACGTCAACGGCACCGGGTCGGCCAGCGCGAACGGACTCCTCATGCAGGCGATCTTCCGGATGGGGATCCCCGTCTCGGGGAAGAACCTCTTCCCCTCCAACATCCAGGGGCTGCCGACCTGGTACGAGGTGCGGGTCAGCAAGGCCGGCCACACCGCGCGCGCGCTCGACTACGACCTGGTGGTGGCGATGAACGCCGAGACCTACGCGCGCGACGTGCGCGAGGTCCGCTCGGGCGGCGCGCTGCTCTACGACTCGACCTGGCCGCTCGACGCCGCGCTGGCGCGCCCCGACGTCACCTTCATCAGCATCCCGCTGGCCCGGCTCTGCAACGAGATCTTCCGCGACGCGCGCGAGCGCATCCTGATGAAGAACATCGCCTACCTGGGCGCGCTGGTGGCGCTGCTCGACATCGACATGGGCGTCATCGAGGAGCTGCTCGACGAGAAGTTCTCCAAGAAGAAGGCGCTGCGCGACTCGAACCATCAGGCGATCCGCGCCGGCTACGACTTCGCCGTCGAGAACTTCGAGTGCCCGCTGCCGATCCGGCTCGAGAAGATGCACGCCACCGACGACCGCATCCTCATCGACGGCAACACGGCGACCGCGCTCGGCTGCGTCTACGCCGGCGCCACCGTGGCCGCCTGGTACCCGATCACGCCGGCCACCAGCGTGATGGACTCGTTCAAGGAGTTCTGCGCCGAGTACCGCAAGGATCCGGAGACCGGCAAGAACAACTACTGCATCGTGCAGGCCGAGGACGAGCTGTCGGCCATCGGGATGGTGATCGGCGCCTCCTGGAACGGCGCCCGCGCCTTCACCTCCACCGCCGGCCCCGGCGTCTCGCTGATGAGCGAGCTCATCGGCCTCGCCTACTACGCCGAGATCCCGGCGGTGCTCATCGACGTGCAGCGCACAGGTCCCTCGACCGGCATGCCGACCCGCACGCAGCAGGGGGACATCCTCGCCTGCGCCTACGCCTCGCACGGCGACACCAAGCACATCCTGCTTTTCCCCTCGCACCCCGGCGAGTGCTTCTCGATGGCGGTGGAGGCCTTCGACCTGGCCGAGCGGTTCCAGACGCCGGTGTTTCTCCTCTCCGACCTCGACATCGGGATGAACGACTGGGTCTGCCCGCGGCTCAAGTGGGACGACGGCTACCGCCCGAACCGCGGGCGCGTGCTCACCGCCGGCGACCTCGAGAAGATGACCAAGTTCTTCCGCTACTCGCCCGAGAACGAAGACCACGTGGCGGCGCGGACGCTGCCCGGCGTGCACAGCAAGGGGGCCTTCTTCACCCGCGGCTCGGGCCACAACAAGCTGGGCGGCTACACCGAGGTCCCCGACGAGTACCAGGAGGTGATGGACCGCCTGCTCAAGAAGCACAAGGCGGCGGCGGCGGCGGTGCCGCCGGCCATCCTCCACAAGCAGGTCGACGCCGCGTTCGGGATCATCTCGCTCGGCGGCTGCGACCCCGCGGTGCGCGAAGCGGTGGCGGCGCTCGCCGAGCGCGGCATCATCGCCGACTACCTGCGGATCCGGGCCTTCCCGTTCGGCGAGGAGGTCGAGGCCTTTCTGGCCGCGCACGACAAGGTGTTCGTGATCGAGCAGAACCGCGACGCCCAGCTCCGCACGCTGCTCACCATGGAGACCGCGGCGCCCAAGGAGAAGCTGCGCCCGGTGCTGGTCTACGGCGGCTTCCCGCTCTCGAGCCGCCACGTGATCGAGGGGATCACCGCGCAACTGGAGCACAAGTAATGCCCTCAGCGAAGCCGGCCGTCATCCACCCGCACCTCCGCCCCAACAAGCTGGGGCTGACCGTCCGCGACTACGAGGGGTCGCCGTCGACCCTCTGCGCCGGCTGCGGCCACGACTCGGTGACCGCGGCGATCGTGCGCGCGTTCTACGAGCTGGAGACGCCGCCGCACCTGATCGCCAAGCTGTCGGGCATCGGCTGCTCGTCGAAGACGCCCACCTACTTCGTGGGGGGCGCGCACGGCTTCAACTCGGCCCACGGGCGCATGCCCTCGATCGCCACCGGCGCCAACGCCGCCAACCGCGCGCTGACCTACATCGGCATCTCGGGCGACGGCGACTCGCTGTCGATCGGCATCGGGCAGCTCATCCACGCCATCCGCCGCAACCTCGACATGCTGTACGTGATCGAGAACAACGGCGTCTACGGCCTCACCAAGGGGCAGTTCTCCGCCTCGGCCGACGTGGGCACCAAGAGCAAGCGCGGCGAGGCCAACCAGTTCAACCCCATCGATCCGGTGTCGCTGGCGCTCGAGCTGGGGGCCGGGTTCGTGGCCCGCGCCTTCTCGGGCGACAAGGCCCAGCTGGTCCCCATCCTGAAAGCCGGCCTGGCCCACAAGGGGTTCGCCATCGTCGACGTCCTCTCCCCCTGCGTGACCTTCAACGACCACGAGGGGTCGACCAAGAGCTACCTCAATACGCGCAAGCGGATGCTCCCGGTGGTGGCCGCCGACTTCGTGCCGCCGGCCGCCGAGATCACCACCGCCTACCCGCCCGGCGCCGCCGTCAGCGTCCAACTCCACGACGGCAGCACGGTGCGCCTGCGCAAGCTGGCCGAGGACTACGACACCGGCGATCGCCAGGCGGCCGCCGCCGAGGTCGAGCGCCACCGCGCCAAGGGCGAGGTCCCCACCGGCCTCTTCTTCGTCGACCCCAAGTCGCGCGACATGCACGACCTCTCCGGCACCACCGAGGTCCCGCTCTCGCAGGTCCCCTACGAGAAGCTCTGCCCCGGCAGCGCCGCCCTCGACGAGCTCCAGAAGTCGTTTCGATAAGATGGGAACCCTGGGAGGGTTCCCAAACCCTCCCG
>DASZVW010000287.1:0-2267 GCA_035546895.1 Polyangia bacterium | reverse complement strand
GCTGGCCTTCGCGGGCGACGACTACCACAAGTTCCTGCTGGTCTCGATCCTCCTCAACGCCGGGATGGTGCTGGCCAGCACCGCCATGGGCGGCCTGCAGGTGGAGGCGGGGCACCTGTTCGGGATCCCGGGCCGCGTCTCCTCGCTGCGGCAGGTGGTCACCTCGGTGTCGCAGGTGGCGGGGCCGTTCCTGGGGGGGATCCTGGCGCAGCGGGCGCTCGGGCTCACCGCGGGGCTGGGGACGCTGGTGATGCTGGCGATGGCGGCGGTCGCCTGGCTGGGTTTCCGCGAGCGGCCGCTCCCGCCGGCCGCGGCGCCGCGCCCGGGGGCGGCGCCGGCGGAGCGCCCCCGCTACCGCCCCACGGCGGCGATCGGGATCGGGATCCTGCTCATCGGCGCGGCGGGGACGGTGAGCGTGCTCATCCCCGGGATGCTCGCCATCGGCCTCTCGCTCTACGCCATGCTGGCGGTCTTCCTGCTGGTGCTGGCGCTGGCGATGGTGCGGGTGGAGAACCCGGTGCTCGCGCAGGCGCAGGGGCAGCTCTCGCAGATCCTCCGCTCGCGCGCGCTCTGGATGGCGGTGGGGATGCTGTTCCTCGTGTACGTGGTCCCCGGCTTCAACACCGCGCTCACCTACCGGCAGAGCGACACCCTCCACTTCAGCAAGGAGCTGATCGGCCGGCTGGCCAGCGTCGAGGGGGCGGCCGGCATCGCCTTCTCGATCGTCTACGCCGTGGTCTGCAGCCGGTTCTCGCTGCGGGCGCTCATCGTCTTCGCCATCGTGACCAACGCGGCCGCGACGCTGCTGTTCCTCCACTACGACGCCTCCGACGCCTACGCGGTCCACGCGCTGGTCGGCGCGGTGGGGGCCATGTCCGAGGTGGCGCTGATGGACCTGGCGGTCCGCTCGACCCCGCGCGGCTGCGAGGCGCTCGGCTTCGCGCTCATGATCAGCGTCCGCAACTTCGGCATCGCGCTGAGCGACGTGGGCGGGTCGATGCTGATCGATCAGGCTCACCTCAGCTTCCGCACGCTGGTGCTGCTGAACGCGGGGACCACCGCCGCGGTGCTGCTGTTCGTCCCCGCGCTCCCCCGCGCGCTCGTGCTGCGCAAGGAAGGTCAAGAAGAAGGGCAGCCGTAGACCCGCGCCCCGTCACTCGGTGACGGGGGTGCCGGTCTGGTCGCAGCTGTAGAACGAGTTGTACTGGCCCACCGCGGTCAGGCCGCCGTTGCTGCCGGTGACCCAGTCCTGCCAGGCGCAGGTCGGCTTGCAGCAGTCCTGCATGGTGGTGGTGGTGTAGTGCGAACCGTTCCCGGCCGTCGCCTTGAAGCTGGCGTCGGCGGCCGCCTGGGCGGGGGTGGTCACGGCGGGGTTGGCCGCCGGCAGCCCCTGCGGCGCCAGCTTGCAGCCGGTCACCTCGGTGAGGTGGGTGGGGCACTCGATCTTCTTGGCGTACACCTGCCAGTTGAGGTGGTTGTAGTTGGCGGCGGCGTTGGAGGCCTTGCACGACTGGATCGAGTCGGCCACCGCCTGCGCCGTCAGCGTCGAGGAGGCGAACGTGCCGCAGGCGCTCTCGACGTTGGCCTGGCAGGTGGCCGACGACAGCGTGGCCGCGGAGACCAGGTTCTCGCTGTCCTTGCAGCCGCCGAGCTGGGTGGCGGCGTTGACGCCGCCCGACCCGGGCTCCCCCTGCTCGGGGAACGTCGAATAGAGGTAGCGGCCCGAGGGGCTCTTCATCGCCGCGAAGCTCGGATCGCAGGCGTTGAAGGCGCCGAACCCGCCCGCGCCCATGAAGACGTCGAAGTTCTGGCCGCCGCCGGCGGAGGTGTTGAAGGCCTGCACGACGAGCGGCCGCGGGATGGCGATCGCCGAGGCGCCGTTGCCGTTCACCTGCGCCTCGTTCTCCGGCAAATAGTAGACGAGCTGGTAGCACTGGCAGCAGGCGCTCTTGGCGGTGCCGTCGAGCCCGTTCTGATCGACGTCGTGGCCGACGATCGCGTAGTCGAAGGGGGGCGAGGCGCCGAAGTCGTCGACCGCCGCCTGCTGCATCTCCGACGAGTCGAGCGCGAAGCGCGGGCAGAGGAAGCCGACGTCGGCGTTGGGCTTCTGGGAGATGTCCTCGCAGGCGTTGGCCGCCGAGCAGACGCCGCCGCAGGCCGAGCCGGCCATCCCCTGCTGGCACCCGGACACGAAGAACTGGTTGTCGCACTGCCTGGGCGGGTCGAGCGCGTAGCTCCCCGGGCCGCCGGTGCCGCTCCCCCCGCTG
>DASZVW010000286.1:0-2286 GCA_035546895.1 Polyangia bacterium | reverse complement strand
GATGTCGCCGCTCAGCACCGCGGCCGGCAGGTAGCGGTTGGTGGCGCGGATGGCCAGCGTGGGCGTCTCGGCGACGAAGCGGATCACCTTCTGCAGCAGGGCGTAGACGAAGGCGAACCCCAGCCCCTGGTAGGCGGTGCGCGCCAGGTCGCCGCCGCGCTCGCCGGCGATCAGCACCGACGCGCAGGCCGTCCCCTCGGGGTACGGGAGGGTGGCGTGCTCCTTGACGATCAACGAGCGCCGCAGCGGGATCATCATCAGGACCCCCAGCACGCCGCCGATGAGGGCCAGCGTCAGGATGGTCCAGTACGAGAAGTACGGCTCGCCCACGCTGGTCCCGGTGGCGGCGTCGCGGCTCAGGAACAGGAAGCCGGGGAGCGTGAAGACCACCCCGGCGGCGATCGACTCGCCCGCCGAGCCGATGGTCTGCACGATGTTGTTCTCCAGGATGGTCGAGGAGCCGAGCCGCTTGAAGACCGAGATCGCCAGCACCGCGATGGGGATGGAGGCCGACACCGTGAGGCCGGCCTTGAGCGCCAGGTAGACCGTCGCGGCGCCGAAGATGACCCCGAACACCATCCCCAGCACGATGGCCCGCGCCGACAGCTCGGCGAGGCTCGCCTCGGGGGCGACGTAAGGGGCGGGCGCGGCCGCCTGGGCGGGCGCCGGCGGCGCCTCGTTCAAAACAGGTCTCCCCAGCGGCAGAGGCGGATCTGGCGCCGCTCCAGCGCGCGCCGCACCTTGGCCGAGGTCAGCGAGGCGAGCTCCGCGGTCCGCTGGTAGCGCGCCGACGCCTCGGGCGCCTCGCCGTCGGCGGGCGCCTCGCCGGGGTGGCAGATGAGCTCGTGCGGCCCCGGGCCGAGCCGGCCGACGATCTCCAGGATCCGGATCTCATCGAGGTGTCCCGACTCCACGTACCCCCAGCTCTGGGGGCCGTGCCGCCGGGCGCCGAGCTGCCGCCGCGTCAGCCAGGCCGACAGCGTCAGCACCCCCGCCTCGAGCCCCCGCCGCGGGTCGGCCACCCAGGCCAGCGTCGGGCTCTCCACCGCGCTCCGGATCCCGGCGATGTCGTGCCGGCGGGCCACCGCCTCCACCGCGCGCCCCACCGCCGGCAGGAAGCCGAGGTGGTGGTGGGTGTCGAGGTGGTCGACGGCGATCCCGGCCTCGCGCACGCGGGTCACCTGGGCGTCGAGCTCGCGCTCGATCTCCGCCGGCGCCACCCGCCCCCGCACCAGGGCGGCGATGAAGGACTGCCCGCGCGCGTGGAAGGCGCCGTCGGGGCCCAGCAGCGACCGCACGCTGTCGGGCGGCGCCACGGGCCGGCCGCCGCAGAGGACCAGGTGGACGCCGACCCCCAGCGCCGGCGCCCCGGCCAGCAGCGCCTTCACCGCCGGCAGGTCGGGGGCGTTCCCCAGGAGCGAGGTGCTGGTGACGATCCCCTCGCGGTGGGCCCGCAAGATCCCTCGAGAAATGGCCGGCGACATCCCGAAATCGTCGGCGTTGACGACCAACCGTATCTCCTCGGCGCTCACAGCCGGCGCATCATGCCTCCATTCCCCGGCGCGCGCCGCATATTGACGGCGGCAGCCGTCACGTTTCGCCGGGCGGCAGCCGTCACGTTTCGCCGGGCGGCGGCCTTCACGTTTCGCCGGCCGGCGGCCTTCACGTTTCGCCGGCCGGCGCCCGCATTGACCACCTGTGGCGTTGGTGATATTTCCTGAAGAACATGGCGAAACGTATCCTGATCGCCGACGACAGCGTGACGATCCAGAAGGCCTTCGCCATGACGTTCGCCGGCGAAGACGTGTCGATCGCCGCCGCGCGCTCGGCCGACGAAGGGCTGGCCCTGGCGCGGCAGGCGCGCCCCGACCTCATCATCGCCGACGGGGCGATGCCCGGCCGGACCGGCTACGACCTCTGCACCCAGGTGCGGGCCGACGCGGGGCTGCGCGGCGTGCCGGTCTACATCCTCACCTCCAGCCAGCAGCCCTATGACGAGGCCCGCGGCCGCAGCGCCGGCGCGGACGGCCACCTCCTCAAGCCCTGGGACACCGCGGTCTTCCTGGAGAAGGTCTACGCGGCCGCCGGCGGCGCCTCCGCGTCGGCGCCGGCTTCCCCCGCGGCGCGCCCGCCCGCCTCGCTCCCCGCCTCGGCGATGGAGGAGGAGGACTACGGCGAGATCAGCATCGACTCGTCGGGGCCGGCCACGCCGCCGCCGGTGGTGACCGGCCCGCCGCCCGCCGCCGCGCCGTCGTCCCGGGTCACCGGCGCGGGACTGCAGCCGGT
>DASZVW010000285.1:0-3139 GCA_035546895.1 Polyangia bacterium | reverse complement strand
GCCACCATCGGCCGCCGGCAGCGCGGCGCCTTCGAGCTCGCCCGCCGCGCCGAGGGGGCCCTGCGCGCGCCGCTGGTGCCCGGCCCGGCCGCCGGCGCGGGCCGCTAGACTAGGCGGGCGTGCCGCCGCGCCCATCCGCCGGCCCGCCGAACAGCGGCAGGAGCTCGCGCAGCGAGCGGACGGTCAGGTCGGGCGCGCCCCAGTCGGCGTGCTCTTCGGGCGGCAGCGGCGCCGCGCGCAGGAGCACGGTCCGGCAGCCGGCCGCGCGCCCCGCCAGGACGTCGAACTTGTAGTCGCCGACGGTGAGTGTCTCGGCGGGCGTCACGCCGAGCGCGGCGCAGAGCGCCAGCACGCCGTCGGGCGCCGGCTTGTGCGGTCCGTCCTCGCGCGTGTAGACCGCCTGGAAGCGGAGGCTGAAGGTCCGCGCGAACGTCTCCACCACCTCGCGGACGTTGCGGGTCAGGATCCCCATCGGGATCCTCCGCGCCGCCAGGTGGCCGAGCAGGTCGGCGCAGCCGTCGGTCAGCGTCGCCCCGGCGATCGCCGCCCGCTCGTGCCGGCGCATGATGAGCTCGGCCCGGGCCCGCGCCTCGGGCGTCGCCTCGGCGAGCTGCTCGAGGATCGGCAGCCCCGGCCGCAGGCCTATCTCGGCCCGAATGGCGTCGAAGTCGAGCAGCGAGTCGGCCAGCGTCCCGTCGAGATCGAAGATCACCGCGCGGGGCGCCGGCGCGTGAACGGAGCTCGGCTCCGGCGAGCGGAGCTCGTCGCGGGAGGGTGTGGGAACCCTTCGAGGGTTCTCACGTCGATCGCTCATTCCGACCCGTCGGGCGCGCCGCCCGAGCGGGCGACGTCCTCGTTCTTGATCTTGCTGGCGTCCATCCCGCGCGCGCGCTTGGTCATCGACGGCAGGAGCTCGCCGAGCGGCGGCGGCTCCCCCTTGATGAAGCGGAGCGGGTTGGTGCGGGCGACCACGAAGTTGCGCAGGTAGGGGCTGTTGAAGCCGCGCGCCTTGAGCGCCGCCACCGCCTCGGTGACCGCCTCGTCGTAGGCGAGCAGCAGGGCGGCCTGCTCCTTGCGCACCGCCAGCGCGTCGGCGAGCCGCCCCGGCAGCCACTTGTCGGCCTTGCGCAGGATCGCGTGGTAGGCGCCGCCCGAGAGGCGCCCGCGCTCCTGATAGGCGAACCCCAGCGTCGCCAGCGCCGGCTCCTCGAACTCCAGCGCGTAGGCGGTCTCGTCCTCCTTGGCGCCGGGGACGGCGGCCAGGTCCTCGTACATCCGCCGCACGCCGATCGCCTTTTCGCGCAGGTTGTGCGCCTTCTCGATGTTGAGCGCCAGGATCTGATAGGCCACCGCGCGCTCGGGGACCACCAGCGCCAGCACCGTCTTGGCCCCCAGCTCCTTCAGGGCCGTCAGCCGGTGATAGCCGTTGGGCGTCCAGTAGGCGGCGCTCTCGGTCTGCTCGCGGACGACGATGATCGGATCGAGGAACCGCTTGGTCTTGTCCATCGCCTGGGTCAGGCGGCGGACGTGGGCGTCGGAGATGTCGCGCTGGAACGGCGTCGGCGCCACCTTGTCGATCGGCAGCGCCGCCAGCATCAGCGCGTGGCCCCCCAGGGGCTCGCGGTAGGTGGCCAGCACCGCGCCGCCGTCGCCGCGGATGGCCTCGGCCAGCGCCGCCAGCTCGGGCGGCGGGGCCGCCAGCGCCAGCTCGGTCGCCCCCAGCTCGGTCGGCCGCAGCTTGACGCCGCGCCGGCGCCTGGGCGTCCCGCTGGCCTTACGTCCCCGTCCCTTCGCCTTCGGTGTGGGCATGTGTCAAAACATGCCACATCCGTGGTGGCGAAGGGCGGCGAAGCGGCGCGCGGGCGCCCGGGTCAGCCGGGGGTGACGGCGCCGATGATGATCGTCTGGCCGGGGCAGGCGTAGAGGAACTGGACGTTGGTGTACGTCCCGTTCTTGATGCCGTCGCAGTACGAGCCGTTGAGCTGGATCGTCTTCATGGTGGCGTCGGTGTACGACCAGCCGTTGTTGGGATCCTGGGGGACCTCCGTCGGCTTGCCGCCCGAGTCGACCGAGACGGCCACGTTGGTCTCGTTCGCCGGCACGTTGGTGAGCGGGATGGTGCAGGAGGCGACCACCCCGACGATCGCGTTGAGCGCGTCCTCGAGCGCCTGCTCGTCGGTGGCCGCGTAGTAGCTGGTGGAGGCGCCGGTCTGCGCGTGGCCGCCGTTGATCGCCATCTGATTGAGGGTGTTCACCGCCGAGGTGACGTTGCCGATCCCGACCACGAAGGTCGGGATCCCCTGCATGGCGGCCATCATGACCGCCCCCTCGGCGGCCATGTCCTCGTTCGGGTTGTCGGTCATCGTGCAGCTGTTTCCCGGCCGGCTCATGGTGGCGCAGCCCGACGGGCAGTTGGGGAGGCCATCGGTCGCCAGCAGCTGGAACTTCGGGTTGGTGTCGGTGAGGCCCATCATGTAGGTCGCCCCGGTGGTGATCGCGTCGCGCGTCGGCGTGTTCCCGCCGGGGGAAGTCTTCATGATCGAGGCGACCACCGCCGCGCCGTTGTTGGCGGCGACGCCGACCGCCGGCGCGTTGCTGGCGTCGCAGGCGTTGTTGTCGGAGAAGTACTTGAGGCCCCAGTTGACCGTGGTGTCGGTGGCGGTGATGACGTTCGAGAGCGCGGTGGTCAGCTCCGACCACTTCGACTTGGCGCCGCACCCGCCGTTGCCGCAGCCATTGTCCGAGTCGTCGTCCTCCATGGAGGCCGACTTGTCCTGGACGATGAGGACGTCGGGCGGCTCGGGCATGACCGGCACGCTGGCCTGGCCGCAGCTCATGGAGCCGCCGGCGCCGGTCGGCGAGACGTCGCCGCCGCCGCCCGAGGTGAGGCCGACGCCCGTGATGCCGCTGACCCCGCCGCCGCCGCTGGCGCCGCTTCCGGAGCCGGAGCTGGCGCCGGAGCCGGTCGGCACCAGGCCGGAGCCGGCGGGCCCCGGACTGAAGCCACAGCCGACGAGACCGGAGATCAAAAGAACTTGGGCGAGCTGACCGATAGACCGACGCATAGGGTGACCTCCGAGAGAGAGGGGCTGTCGGATGGTTGGTGTAATAGCTTACGCCCGTTCATTAAAAAAAACTC
>DASZVW010000284.1:0-1874 GCA_035546895.1 Polyangia bacterium | reverse complement strand
GTTGCCGCCTTCCCCGAGGCCGACCGAGCCACCGGAGCCACCGGCGCCTGCGGTGGCCACTGCGGAGTTGCCGCTCGCCTTGGCCGCGCCGCCGTCGGCGCCCGCACCTCCGGAGCCGACCAGCACGCTGCCGCCGGAGCCGCCGTTGCCCGCCGTGGCCGTCGAGTCCTTACTGCTCGCCCCGGCCGATCCACCGGCACCCGCGTCGCCGCCGGCGCCCGCGAAGGACCCACCGCCGGAACCACCATTGCCGCCGGTGGAGAACTTGCCCGACAAGGCCGAGCCACCGGCACCGCCGGCGCCGGCCGCGCCCACCACCGTGGCACCGCCGGCACCACCGTTACCTGCGGTCGAGGTGAAGCCCTCTTCCTCGGTGCCCTCCTCGCCGCCACCCGGGTTGGCGGGCGGCCCGCCGCCGCTGCCTCCCTCTTCCTCCTCCAGCGGTCCGGCCTGGGTGGTGCCGCCGGCACCGCCGAAGCCGGCGTCACCGAAGACTGCCGACCCGCCGGCGCCGCCACTGCCGGCAATCGCGTTGCCGGCCAACGAGTATGCGCCGCCACCGGCACCGCCGTTACCGGCATTGCCGAACAGGAAGCCCGCTCGCCCGCCGGATCCGCCATTGGCGCCCGTCACGTCCCCGGTGGCCAGCGGGCTCTCCAACGAGCCGTCCGATCCGCCGGCACCGCCGCTACCGCCGTTGCCGACCAGGAAGCCGCCGTTGCCGCCGGCACCGCCGGCGACGGCTGCGCTCACCAGGGCACCGGTCTCGTCATAGACCGCGTTCACGCCCGCGCCGCCGGCACCGCCGTTGCCGTAGAAGAAGCCGGCGTTACCGCCACGACCACCGTTGGCCCCGTTTCCGCCATTGCCCCAGAGGATCCCGGCGTTGCCGCCGTTGCAGGCGGCGCCGGTGCAGTCCAGCGGCGCATCGGCACCGTTACCGATGAAGAACGAGATGAACGAGCCCACCGGGTCGGCCGCCGCGAGTGCGTTCGGACTGATGGAGCTCGCGGCGGCGAGCGCCTTTGACTTGCTGTTGCCGGCGAGGCTGGTTGGGTCCAGCAAGACGGCAAAGCCGGGGGTCACGGATGATTCGGGCGTGGCGGCGCTGGTGCCGCCGACCACGCTGCCGGCCCCGCCGCTGACCGCCGCTGCCGGCGCCAGCGATTCGCCGGCCTGCACTTCTTGGGTAACGGCGACGGGGGTCGTCGACGAGGCCGGCGCCGCCGCTGGGGCGCTGACGGTGCCGTCCGAGCTACCCGAGGCCGATGCGGTCAGCGGCGAACTCGCAGCGGCCGGCATCACCGCCAACAGCTGTGGGGACGGTGCTTTCAGCGCCGAACTGGCCACCGACGGCGCTCCCGGCGGAGTAACTAGAATCACCGATGTGCCCACAATGGCAATCCCGCTGGTCATCAGCGGGACGATCGGCCACCGACGGCGGTGCGGCTGATCGCTCCGACCGATCGTCGCGGCGCTAACATTCTGATTGGACATTGGGGTGCCCCCGTCTTCATTTCGCCTCGTCAGTGAGGCTCTGGTTCTTACCTCCCCATAACAATTCGGCGGCCTGTCGGTTTGGAGAGTCGAAGGTCCCTACTGTGCGGGGCACTTGTCAGGCAGATCCGAGGGACCACAGGCAACTCACAGGGGATCCCAGCGTTGTTTGCTGACGCAATGACCGCGGTCGATTCCGTGGGTGCCCCCCGGTGAATCTCCTGGTAGGAAGCGAGTGCCGGTCAGTCCGTGAACTCGTCGCGCAGTCCCTCGAAGACCCCCGCGCGGGCCAGCAACAGCATGCTGACCACCAGCACCCAGACCGGGAAACCGAGCGTCAGCCACATGCTCACGTCGCTGGCGATCAGCAGCGCCAG
>DASZVW010000283.1:0-2705 GCA_035546895.1 Polyangia bacterium | reverse complement strand
GGCGGCGCCCGCCGCCGAGCTGGTGGCGGTCACGCCGCGCATCGGGCTGCGCGCCGCCCTGCGGCGGGGGCTCTGGCTGGCCTTCCTGGCCGAGGCGCCGCTGGGCGGCAGCGACCCGACCCAGGGGGTGGCCAGCCTTTTCGTCGGCTGGCGGCCGTAACTGGCCAATTCTCTTGCTCCAAAGTCCGAGATCGATATACTCCGCGCTCCCGAGCCATGCCGAAGATCAAGATGAAGTCGAACAGCAGCGCGAAGAAGCGCTTCAAGCTGACCGCCAACGGACGGGTCAAGCGGAAGAAGGCTTACCTGCGCCACAACCTCAGCTCGAAGTCTGCCAGCGCGAAGCGGAAGCTCCGCCGCGGCGGCTACGTCAGCAAGACCCAGGAGCATCAGGTGAAAGCCATGCTCCCGTACGCATAAGGAACGAAGAGTCATGCCGCGCGCAAAAGGTGGATACAAGTCCCGTCATCGCCGCAACAAGTTCCGGAAGGCCGCCAAGGGCTTCCGTGGCGGCCGGTCGAAGCTCTGGAAGGCCGCCGTCGAGGCGGTCCATCGCAAGTGGCGCTACGCCTGGTTTCACCGGCGCAAGCGCAAGCCGGACTTCCGCGGGCTGTGGATCGTCCGCATCAACGCCGCCGCGCGCGAGCTGGGCGTCTCGTACTCCAAGCTGATCGCGGCGCTCGACAAGTCCAACATCGCCCTCGACCGGAAGATCCTGTCGGACCTGGCGATCAGCGATCCGGCCGCCTTCAAGAAGGTCGTCGAGACGGCGCGGGCCGCGGCCTAGCCGCGCGCCCGACGACCAGGCGACCCCGGGTCGAAGACCACCAGAGGGTCGGAGGACCTCGCGGAGGCCATGTCCAGCGCGGAGCTGATCGCGGAGCTCGATCGGCTGGCGGCCGAGTTCGCCGCCGAGATCGGCGCGCTCGCCACCGAGCAGGAGATCCGGCTCGCGCAGGCGCGCTACCTCGGCAAGCAGGGGAAGGTCTCGGGCCTCATGAAGGCCCTCGGCAAGCTCCCCGGCCCCGAGCGGCCCGCCGTCGGCGAGGCGGCCAACCGGGCCAAGTCCGGCATCGAGGGCGCGGTCGCCGCCCGGCTGGCGGCGCTCGACGAGGCCGAGCTGGCCACCGACCTCTCGCGGGCGGTCGACGTGACGCTGCCGGCGCGCGGGGCGGCGCTGGGGACGCTGCACCCGCTCACGCTGGTGCGGCGCGAGATCGAGGAGATCTTCCTCGGCCTGGGGTTCGAGGTCCGTACCGGCCCCTGGATCGAGACGGAGTGGAACAACTTCGACGCGCTCAACACGCCGCCCGACCACCCCGCGCGCGACATGCAGGACACGTTCTTCGTGGAGGGGGGGCGGATCCTGCGCTCGCACACCTCGCCGGTGCAGATCCGCACCATGCTGGCGGGGCCGCCGCCGGTGCGGATCGTGGCGCCGGGGAACGTCTTCCGCCGCGACGACGACGCCACCCACACGCCGATGTTCCCCCAGATGGAGGGGCTGCTGGTCGACCAGGGGGTCTCGTTCGCCGAGCTCAAGGGGACGCTGCTCCACTTCGTCCACCGCTTCTTCGGCCCCGGGCTCGACATCCGGCTGCGCCCCAGCTACTTCCCGTTCACCGAGCCGTCGGCCGAGGTCGACGCCGCCTGTTACCTCTGTGAGGGCGGCCGCAAGGTCGGCCCCAAGGCCTGCCGGCTCTGCAAGGGGTCGGGCTGGATCGAGATCGGCGGCGCCGGGATGGTCCACCCCAACGTCTTCCGCGCCGTCGGCTACGACCCGCGCGTGGTGTCGGGGTTCGCCTTCGGCGTCGGGTTGTCGCGCATGGCGATGCTCAAGTACGGCGTCGACGACCTGCGCTCGTTCTACGAGCACGACGTCCGTTTCCTGGCGCAATTCCGGTGACGGGGGGAGCGAACCGTGAAGATCTCCTTTAACTGGCTGCGCGAGCTCTGCGACCTCAAGCCGGGCGTCACCGCCGACAGCGTCGCCGAGAAGCTGTCGCTGGCCGGGCTGGAGGTGGAGTCGATCGAGCGGCGGGGCCGCGACCTGACCGGCGTGGTGGTGGCCGAGGTGCGCGGCAAGCGGCCGCACCCGGGCGCCGACACGCTGTCGATCGTGCGCCTGGCGGCCGGCGACGCCGAGGAGGAGGTCGTCTGCGGCGCCCCCAACGTCCCGGCGCCGGGGGGGCTGGTCGCCTGGGCGCAGCCGGGGGCCACGCTCCCGGGCGGCAGGAAGCTCGACCGGCGCGAGATCCGGGGCGTCGTCTCGCCGGGGATGATCTGCAGCGAGACCGAGCTGGGCGTCGGGGAAGAAGGTGACGGAATCTTGATTCTGTCGCCTGGGACGCCGGTGGGGAGCGATCTGGCGCGCCAGGTCGGGCTGCTCGACGAGGTGCTGGAGGTGAACGTCACCCCCAACCGCCCCGACGCGCTCTCGCACGCCGGCGTCGCGCGCGAGGTGGCGGCGCTGTTCGAGACCACCTGGCGGCTGCCGCCCCCCGACGAGGCGGCGCAGATCGCGCTGCCGCAGGGGCGGGGCGTCGACCTCGAGATCCGCGACCCGGCCGCCTGCCCGCGCTACGCGGCGCGCGTCGTGACCGGCCTGAAAGTAGGACCGAGCCCGCTGCCGATGCGGGTGCGGCTCGCCGCCTGCGGCGTCCGGGCCATCTCCAACCTGGTCGACGTCACCAACTACGTGATGC
>DASZVW010000282.1:0-6698 GCA_035546895.1 Polyangia bacterium | reverse complement strand
GCGGCCAGCGCGCGCAGGGCCTCCTGGCGGTCGAGCAGGCCGACCAGCGTCTCCACCGGGAAGCCGAGCATGAATCGGAACGGCAACACGTCGGCGGCGCCGCGCACCCAGGCCGGCAGCGCCTCCAGCGGGACCAGGTAGCCGGAGAGGATGGCGTGCACCCCCAGCCACAGCTCGAAGATGCCGAGCGCGCTCTCCATGAAGAAGGCCAGCGAGCCCATCAGCACCATGGTGAAGAAGATCAGCAGCCAGGCGCCCACCAGCGAGGCGAGCAGGACGGCCAGCAGCACGCCGTCGTGGCGCAGGAGGCGGTCCCAGCCGCTCCAGATCAGGATGCCCACCACCGGCGAGATGACCGCCGCCCGCATCGGCACCGCCGAGAGGTGCTCGGCGCAGAGGGCGAAGATGGGGTGGATGGGGTGCAGGAGCTTGGAGGAGAGCGTCCCGTCGCGGATCTCCATGGAGAGCTGCCAGACCGCCCAGTTGCTGGTCAGGAGCCGCACCGCCAGCACGCCCAGGTAGTAGGCGGTGAAGGCGCGCTGGTCGAAGCGCCCCACCGGGCCGTCGGCCGCCACCGCGTGCCAGATGGCCAGCATGACCAGCGGCATGTTGGTGGTCAGGATCCAGACCACGAACTCCGCCCGGTAGGCGACCACCTCCGAGACCCCCACGCGCAGGAGCGTGGGGAGCGCCCGCGCGGCGCGCGCCACCTCGACGGAGAGGCCCGGCCGCGCCGGGGTGGGGGGGAGCGCGGCGCTCATCCGTGCGCGCGCGCGTCGTCGCGCGGCCCCGTCGCCTTGCCGCGGGCGCCGAACAGCTCGCGCATCACCTCCTCGAGCGGCGCCTCCTCGATGGTGAGGTCGACGATCGGCAGCACCGCCAGCGCGTCGCGCGCCACCGCCTGCAGCCGCACCGAGGGGACCGAGAGCACCGCCTGCGCGGCGTCGGCGGAGACCACTGGCCCCAGCTTCTCGAGGTCGGCGCGGTCGACCGGCCGCGACAGCCGCACCGTGAGCCGCTTGTCGGGGCGCACCCGCCGCGCCAGCGCCTGCAGGTCGCCGTCGTAGATGAGGCGCCCGTGGTCGATGACCACCACCCGCGGGCAGAGCGCCACCACGTCGTCCATGTAGTGGCTGGTGAGCAGCACCGCGGCGCCGTAGCGTTCGTTGTAGTCGCGGATGAAGTCGCGCATCTTGGCCTGCATCGAGACGTCGAGCCCGATGGTCGGCTCGTCGAGGAACAGCACCCGCGGCCGGTGGAGCAGCGCCGCCACCAGCTCGCACTTCATCCGCTCGCCGAGCGAGAGCTGCCGGGTCGGCTTGTTGACGAGGTCGCCGATCTCCAGCAGCTCGACCAGGGCGCGCACCGTCTCGTCCGCCTCGGCGCGCGGGATGTCGTAGATGGCGCGGTTCATGGCGTAGGTCTCCGCCGGCGGCAGATCCCAGAGCAGCTGCTGCTTCTGCCCCATCACGAGCGTGATGAGCTGCAGGAAGCGCGGGTCGCGCCCCTGTGGCAGGTAGGGGCCGACGCGCACCGCCCCGGCGGTGGGGTGGAGCAGCCCGGCCAGCACCTTGAGCGTGGTGGTCTTGCCGGCGCCGTTGGGGCCCAGGAAGCCGACCCGCTCCCCCTCGCCGATCTGGAACGAGAGGTCCTCGACCGCCTTGACCAGCTCGTACTTGCGGCGAAGGACCGAGCGCAGCGCCGCGCCGATGCCGGGCGGCCGCTTGTGGACGCGGTAGCTCTTGGAGAGGTTTCGGACGTCGATCAGGGCTTCGGACGGCATGGGCGGATGGTCGAGGCGAGGCGAGGGGAAGGACGGGGCAGCGGACCCCAATCGTACACAAGTAACCCCACCGGGAGCAGAGTTACGCGGGTGTAACCCGATCGTGAGGCCGGTCCCGGTACGACGCGATAGGGAAGTGCGGGGAGCGGGGTGGTTTCGTTTTTGCTGAATGTTCCTCATGTGAGGTACACCGACGTGGACGGAGAGGGGGCCGGTAGGCAGCGGGACCGAATCTTGATCGTCGACGACGACCGGGACGCCCGCGAGCTCATCGGTGAGGTGTTGGCGGAGGCCGGCTACGCGGTCGAGGTGGCGGGCGACGGTTTCGAGGCGATGGCCAAGTTGCCGCGCTCGCTCCCCGACCTGGTGCTGACCGACCTGCGCATGCCCGGCATGCACGGGGTCGATCTGGCGCAGCAGATCCGGCAGCAGCGCGACGTGCCCGTGGTGCTGACCACCGGAGCGGAGACGTTCGATCTCTGCACCGACGCCCAGGCCTACGGCGCCGTCGCCTGCCTGATGAAGCCGATCAACCTGGAGGAGCTGCTCTGGACGATCGACCTGGCGCTCGCCTGCCGGCGGCGCGAGCCGGCCGCCGGCCAGCGGCGGCTCTACGCGGTGTGAGCGGACGCGGCTCAGCCCGCGCCGCGCTTGGGGACGATCAGCACCGGGCAGGGGGCGTGCTGCACCACCCGCTCGGCGTTGCTCCCCAGGAGCGCGTGGGCGAGGCCGCTGCGGCCGTGCGTCCCCATCACGATGAGGCCGGCGCCGGTCGTGCGGGCCCGGGTCACGATCTCCTGGTCGGGGCGCCCGATCAGGGTGGCGCTCTCGCAGGCGACGCCGGCGGCACGCAGGCGGGCCTCGGCGGCGGCCAGCTCGGCCGCCGACCGGTCGAGCGCCGGGCCGATGTCGATCGGCAGCGTGGCCACGTCGATGGGCGGCGGGACCGGGTAGACCGCCTCGACCGCCACGTGGACCAGGTCGAGCGTGGCGCCGAACTTCCGGGCGAACGCCGCCGCCGTGTCCAGCGCCTCCTGCGAGGGGTCGGAGAAGTCGGTCGGCACCAGGATCCGCTTGAGCGCCGTCAGGTCCACCGGAGGTAACGTATCCACGGATCGGGTGGGCGGAACCTCGGCCGTGGCGCTTGACCTGGGGGCGCGTCGCTGGCAGGAAGGCCCGATGTCGAGCCAAGTCATCGCCGCGCGCATCCGCGGGTTCATCTGCCTCAACGCCCACCCGGCCGGCTGCGCGGCCAACGTCGACGCCGAGATCGCGATCGCCCAGAAGGGCGCCCCGGGCCGCGGGCTCGGCGCGGCGCTGGTGGTCGGCGGCAGCACCGGCTACGGCCTCTCCAGCTTGCTGAGCGCGGTGTTCGGCTACGGCGCGCGCGGCACGGTGGTCTGCCTGGAGCGGCCGCCGCAGGGGGAGAAGACCGCCTCCGCCGGCTGGTACAACCTGGCCGCCGCGCAGCGGCGCGCCCGCGCCGCCGGCCGCCAGATCGCGGTCGTCAACGGCGACGCCTTCAGCCGCGAGGTCAAGGACCAGACGATCGCCGCGCTGAAGAGGGCGGGCGGCAAGCTGGACAGCGTCGTCTACAGCCTGGCGGCGCCCAAGCGGACCGACGCCGACGGCACCAGCTGGAGCTCGGTGCTGAAGCCCATCGGCGCCCCCTTCCGCAGCAAGAGCATCAACCTCGGCAACGACCAGGTGACCGAGGTGGAGATCGCCCCCGCCAGCGACGCCGAGATCGCGGCCACCCGCAAGGTGATGGGGGGCGAGGACTTCGCGGCCTGGGTCCACGCGCTCGGCGACGCCGACCTCCTGGCCCCCGGCTGCCGCGCGGTCGCCTACAGCTACGTCGGCCCCGCGCTCACCTTCCCCATCTACCGCTCGGGGACCATCGGGAAGGCGAAAGAGGACCTGGAGAAGACGACCACCGAGCTGTCGGCCTGGCTGGCGGCGCGGGTGGGGGGCGCCGCCTGGGTGAGCGTCAACAAGGGGCTGGTCACGCAGGCCGCGGCGGCCATCCCGGTGGTCCCGCTCTACATCAGCCTGCTCTACAAGGTGATGAAGGAGGCGGGGACGCACGAGGGGACGGCGGAGCAGATCGCGCGGCTCTACCGCGACCACCTCGCGCCGGGGCGGACGCCGCGCACCGACGAGGCGGGGCGCATCCGCATCGACGACTGGGAGCTCGACGCCGCGGTGCAGGCGCGGGTGGCGGCGCTGTGGGGCGAGGTGACGACGGAGAACCTGGGGGCGGTGTCGGATTACGCGGGGTTCAAGACGGGATTCCGGAACCTGTTCGGGTTCGAGGTGGCGGGGGTCGACTACGCGCAGGCGGTGGAGACCGAGGTGGCGATCGACGGGACGTAGTCGCTCGCTTCGCTGCGCGGCGCGCGGTAGGTCGCGCTGCGCTCGGTTCACGCGCGGGGGCGGCGGCCTTCTTGGACTTGGCGGGCTTCTTCCCGGCGGCGTCGGCGGGCTTCTTGTCGGCGGCGGCTTTGTCCTTGGGCGGCTTGGCGGCGGTGTCGCCGCTGGCGCCCTTGGCGCCCTTGCCGGCTTTGGTGCCTTTGGCGCCCTTGGCCTTGGGGTGCTTGCGGTCGGGCGAGGGGTTGATGTCCTCGGGCTCGACCTGGTTCTTGATCTCTTCCTTGGCGGAGAGGAGGCGGAACTCGATGCGGCGGTTCTTCTCCTGGCCTTCCTTGGTGGCGTTGTCGGCGATCGGCTTGTCCGGGCCGTAGCCGACCGTTCCGATCCGCTTCTCGTCGATGCCGGCGGAGACGAGGTAGTCCTTCACCGCCTCGGCCCGCTTGCGCGAGAGCTTCATGTTGAACTCGCGCTTCCCCTCGTTGGAGGTGTGGCCGGAGATCTCCACCCGCAGGGCCGGGTAGTCCTTGAAGACCGCGACCGCCTTCTTGAGGGTCGGGAACGACGAGGCCTTGATGTCGGCCGAGTTGCGGCGGAAGTTGATCCCGCCGACGACGCCGCTGAACTGCTTGACCGGCGCCGGCACCTCGTCGGGGCAGCCGTCCTCGTCCTGGTAGCCGTTCTTGGTCTCCGGCTCGTTCGGACACTTGTCTTCCTTGTCGGGGACGCCGTCCTTGTCGTTGTCCGGATCGGGGCAGCCGTCGGCGTCCTCGAACCCGTCCTTGTCCTCGGGATCGTTCGGGCACTTGTCGGCCGAGTCCGGGATGCCGTCCTTGTCGGCGTCCTCCTCGGGGCAGCCCTGGCGCTCGGGCGGGCCGGCCTTGTCGGGGCACTTGTCGAGGCGGTCGACGACGCCGTCGCCGTCGGTGTCCTTGTCCGGGCAGCCCTTGTTCTCGCGCGGGCCGGCCGCGTTCGGGCAGGCGTCCTCGGTGTCGGGGATGCCGTCGCCGTCGCTGTCCTTGACCAGCGGCGGGGGTGGGGGCGGCGCGTGGCCGCCCAGCGTGACGCCCACGCCGAGGGTCAGCTCCCAGTCGGCCGAGTAGCCGTCGTTGGTGGTGTTGGGGGCCGCCAGCAGGCGGCCGTCGAGGCGCAGGTGGAAGAGGTCGTTGAGCGCGTACTTGGCGCCCAGGCCGACGTAGAAGTTGGCGTCGGTGTCGCCGCTGTGGACGTCGAGCTGGTTCCCGCCGGGCGGACTGCTGGAGAGGACGCTGGAGGCGCCCACGCCGGCCAGGATGAAGGGGGTGAGGGCGCCGTTCGCGATGGCGCCCGGCGCGATGTTGAACCGCAGGTGGATCCGCTCGGCGCTGACCAGCACGCTCTGCCCGCCGTGGTTGTCCGACGAGGGCATCAGCAGCGCCTCGCCTTCGATCACGAACATCGGGTTCAGCACCAGGCCGGCGCGGATGCCGAAGGCCGCCGTGCTCTTCGGGCTCGAGGAGGCCGGATCGTCGGGCGTCCCCAGCTCCAGGTCCTTGGCGAACCAGTGGTACCCGCCGGTGACGCCGAGCTCGACTTTGATCCCCTCGCTGTTCTCCGCCGCCGTCGCGCGCGGCGCGGCGAACGACAGGCCGGCGCCGAGCAAGAGTGCGAGTCCGACGCGCGAGCCCCTCCGGAGAGTCTGTGTCATTGCGCCCCACTATAGACCTGTTTGGCCCATTGCGAAAAGACCGCAGCGACGGACGGGGGCCGCGCGGATGTAGGCGTGACAACTCCTCGTCGCACGTCGGAGGTTGTACCCGTACAGGGGAGCGCGCTATAAGCTGTCCGCCTTCGTCGTCGTCCCCACCGAGGAGATCCCATGACCCGCGTCGCCGCCAAGCTCTCCGCCGCCCTCGTCTTCGCCGCCGCTCTCGCGCTGGGCGCCGCCGGCGCCGTCCGCGCCGACGACGGGAAGTGCACCATCGCCACCAAGCCCGACACCGAGACGGGCAAGGCCTGCGCGAAGGGTGGCCGCGCCGAGGCCAAGAAGGTCATGAAGGAGATGGTCAAGGTCGCCAAGGCCAACGGGCAGAAGTTCACCTGCGACGGCTGCCACAAGGACCTCGACAGCTACGCCCTCACCAAGAACGCCACCGAGGACTACAAGAAGCTCGAGGCGGCGCAGAAGAAGTAGTAACGAACCAGCAAGCACGCACTGTCCGGCGCTGCCAGCGGCGACGCGCCGAGGAACGAACGATGAAAACCGTCACAGAGTTCTCCGGGATCTTGCTCCGCGAAGCGGCGCAGGTGCGGCGCGCGCACCGTCCGAAGGCCCCGCCGGCCGAAGCCAAGCCGTCGGCGGAGCCGGCCGCCGCGGAGGCCCCGCCGGCGGAGGCGCCGGCCGAGCCGGCCGGTGAGACGCCGTTGACCGACGCCGAGGTGCTGGCCGCCGCGGGGACCGGCGATCCGTCGGGCGCCGGCGAGCCGGAGGCCGTCAACGACGCCGCGGCCGCCGCCGAACAGGCGTTCGAGGCGTCGCAGGGCGAAGGCGGCGAGGCCGCGCCTG
>DASZVW010000281.1:0-2311 GCA_035546895.1 Polyangia bacterium | reverse complement strand
GAGGAGCGAGAGCGCCTTGCCCCCCTCGGCCTGGATCGCCAGCGCCAGCAGGCCGACGCTCACCTGCTCGCCGGTGGAGGCGATGACGTCCAGCTCGCGCTCATCCGGGATCTCGGTGATCTGCTTGGCCAGGCCCAGGAGGCGGTTGGTCTCGCCCGACATCGCCGAGACGATGACCACCACCTGGTTCCCCTGGCGCTGCGAGGCGAGGCAGCGGCGCGCCACGTTACGGATCCGCTCGATGCTGCCGACCGAGGTGCCGCCGTATTTCTGTACGATGAGCAAGGCGCGCCAATCTCCTCTCCCGCGGCGCCGCCGTCAAGATGGAGCGCGCCCCGGAGGCCGGCGTGGTAAATCTCGGCCATGGCCGACGCGCTCGAGGTCCACGTCACCATGCCCGGCGCCGACGCGGCCGCGTCGCTGGCGCGCGCGCTGGTCGACGAGGAGCTGGCCGCCTGCGTGACCATGGTGCCGGGCGCCCGGTCGATCTACCGGTTCGAGGGCGAGGTCCACGAGGACGAGGAGGTCGTTTGCTTCGTCAAGACGCACCCCGCCCTGTTCGAACGGCTGCGCGACCGGATCCTCGCGCTGCACCCCTACGACATCCCCGAGATCCTGGCCTTCAAGGTCCACGACGGCAGCAAGGCCTACCTCGACTGGCTGCACGGCAGCGTGGCGGTCACGGAAAGGTAGTGGGGACGGCCCGCCCCGTCCGGTCGGCGGGCGGCAGACCGAGCGCCGGGCGGGCCCAGACCTCGTAGGCGTCGTCGCGGTAGACGCGCGCCAGGCCCGAGCCGCCGGGGAGCGCCGCCGCCAGCGGCTCGGTGCGCGCGACCAGCACCGCGTCGGGCGCATAGCGGGCCAGCAGCGCCTGCCAGCCCGGGCGCGCGCGGTGGATCGTACGGTCCTCGTCCAGCACCTCGGGCGCGTAGGCGACCTCGTAGCGGCCGTCGAAGCTGACCCGCGCGGCGGGCGCCAGCTTCCAGATCACGAAGCCGCCGTTGACGAAGGAGGTCACCAGCTTGCCGTGGAAGCCGTGCTCGGCCAGGTAGGCGACCGCGCCGGCCGGATAGACGACGCCCCCGGCGGCCAGATCGCTCCCCTGGGCCGGGAGCCGCAGCCGGAACGGGTGGCGGGGCAGCGCGACCGCCACCAGCGCCACGCCGACCGCGGCCGAGAGGGCCACCAGTGCCCCCCTCACCCGGCGCCGCGACACCGCCGCCTCGAGCAACTCGCCGAGCGGCGTGGCCGCCAGGTAGCCGGGGACGGCGCAGAACCAGGCGAGCGCGAACAGCGCCACGTGCCGCTCGTGCCGGAGGGCCGCCCAGGCCGTCGCCAGGACGAAGGCCAGCCCCGGCAGCCGCAGCGGCCCCCGGCGCGCCAGCGCGTAGAGCAGGAACAGCACCGCCAGCCCGAAGGTGAGGACGCCGAACAGGTACCCGCTCCGGTAGAGCGGCAGCCACTCGGCGATCTGGTCGCGCGGGAAGGTGACGCTGCGCCACCAGCCGGGGAAGAAGGCGCGGCCGTACGGCGTGGCCGCCATCAGGAGCGGCGTCGCCGCCAGCGCCGCGACCAGGTGGCGGATCGGGCGTCGCCGCAGCGCCTGCTCGCCCGCGTGCAGCGCCACCGCCGCCACGCCGACGATGAAGCCGCCGTGCAGGTTGATCCAGAGCGCCATCACCGGCAGGTAGACGACCAGGAAGCGCCCGGCGCGGGCGTCGTCCCGATCGCGGTCGAGCGCCGCCAGGAAGGCGGCCAGGAAGAGCATGGTGTAGAGCCCGGCCCGGATGGTCGTGAACCCCACCTGCCCGAGGACGACGGCGAACGGCGCGCAGAAGGCGACCACCACCGCGGGGGCGCGCCGGGCGGCGGCGGCCGTCGCCACCACCGCCACCGCGGCCGAGATCAGCCAGCGCGCCAGCATGACCGCCGGCCCGCCGCCGGCGGTGGCCAGCGCGTAGAGGACCGCCCCCGCCCCCCACTCGTGCTGGACCGCCGGCACCACCGTGTGGGTGAAGGCGAAGGTGTCGTGGAGCGGCAGCGCGCCGGTGCGCAGCCACGCGCGGAAGAGCGCCATCTGGTGGAACCCGTCGGGATCGAAGCCGGTGGCGCCGGAGAGGCGCTCGAAGAACAGGGCGCCGAAGAGAAAAGCGAGCGCCGCCGAGAGCAGGCGCCGCCCCGCCGCCGCGCCGGGATCCACGGGGGCCGGCGCGGGGTCGCTCACGGTCCGCGCGCCTTCACGGCGGCCGCGGCCTCGCGCGCGGCCGCGATCACCATCGGCTCGGTGTCGTGGCGCGCGGCCTCGTCGAGC
>DASZVW010000280.1:0-2822 GCA_035546895.1 Polyangia bacterium | reverse complement strand
CCCCCTCGACGACCAGCGCGACCGCCCCGCGCGCGGCGGCGTCGGCCACGAACCGCCGCCCGTCGGCCGCCGTCCCCGGCACGGCCACGAACAGATCGCCGGGCGCGACCGCGCGCGAGTCGTCGCGCACCTCGGCGATCGACAGCGCGGCGAACTCCGCGGTCGCGCTCCGCGCCCCGTCGACGCCGCGAAGCAGTGCCCCCAGCGACGTCATCCGTCAGTCGGCCTTGCGCCCGAAGGCGACGCGGCAGACCACGCCGCGCGGCGCGGGGCCCGGCGCCGGCCGCTGCCGCAGCGCCACGCCGGTCGCCCGCCCCTCGGGATCGTCGAACGCCAGCTCGACGCCGTTCTTGCGGGCGGCGTGGATCGCCTGCCCCAGGCTCATCCCCGTGAAGTCCGGGACCTCGATCCGCTCGCCCGGCGCCGCCGCGCGCCCCCCCTCGGCCCCCGCGACCTCGTCCCACTTCTCGGCCAGCGCGGGGTCTTCCCCCAGCGCGTCGTCGTCGAGCGGCAGATCGGTCGCCGGCACGTCGTTCCCGCCCGCCTCGTCGGCCTCGGCGGCCGGCGCCTTGGTGGCGGCGTCGTCGGCGGCGGGTTTGCGCCCCGCCTTCCCGCCGGCCGCCACGACGTCGATGGTCGGCGGGATGTGCAGGTAGCGGAGCGCCTCGACGGCGATCTCCTTGAAGATGGGCGCCGCCACCGAGCCGCCGAGGTGCCCCCCCTGCGGCTCGTCGACGACCACGATGATCGCCAGCCGCGGGTCGTCGACGGGGACCACGCCGATGAACGACGACACCCACTTGGTCGGATCGTAGTGGCCGTTGGCGACCTTCTGCGCCGTCCCCGTCTTGCCGCCCACCGCGTACCCGTCGATGGCCGCCTGAGGCGCCGTCCCGCCCTTCTCGACCGGGCCGCGCATGATCTCCAGCATGGTCCGCGCGGCGCTCGCCGACATCACCCGCCGGTCGGGCGCCACGGCGGGTGTCTCGATGGTCCCGTCCGGCTCGACCACCCGGGCCACGATGCGCGGCTGGCGGTAGATGCCGCCGCCCGCGATGGCGCTGACGCCGGCGATCATCTGCAGCGGGGTGACCGCGATCCCCTGCCCGAACGAGATGTTGGCGAACCCGATGTCGCCCCACTTCTCGACCGGCCGCACGACGCCCGAGCGCTCGCCGGGCAGGCCGATCCCCGTCTGGTGGCCGAACCCGAACCGCGCCAGCGCCTCGGCGAAGGCGTCGCGCCCCAGCCGGCGCGCGATCTTGGTGGCGCCGATGTTGCTCGAGAACTTGAACACCTCGGCGGTCGTCAGGACCCCGTGCCCGTGCGAGTCGTGGATCGAGTACTTCCCGACCATCATCCGCCCGCCGAGGCAGTCGAACTTGTCCCCCGGCCGCACCGCCCCGGCGTCCAGCGCGGCGGCGATGGTGAAGGTCTTCATGGTCGAGCCCGGCTCGTAGGTGTCGGTGATGGCCCGGTTGCGCGCGTCGGCGTCGCCGGCGCCGCCGGGCTCGTTGGGGTTGAAGGTCGGCACCGAGGCCATCGCCAGCACCTCGCCGGTGCGCGGGTCCATCATGATCGCCACCGCGCCCTTGGCGTGGTGCTCGGCTGCGCCGGCGGCCAGCGCCCGCTCGGTGATGAAGGTCAGGTAGCGATCGATGGTCAGCACCGCGTCGTTGCCCGCCGTGCTGGTGGCGTCGACCGCACCCTCGACCGCGATCTCGCGGCCGAGGGCGTCGCGCACCCCCTGCACCGACGAGGTGGTCCCCCGGAGCTGCTTGTCGAGCGCCAGCTCGACGCCGTCGAGCCCCTTGCCGTCCGCGCCCGAGCGCCCCATGACCGTCGCCGCCAGGCTGCGGTTCGGGTAGAAGCGGCGCGGCTCGCGGGTGAACGCCATCCCGGGGAGCCCCAGCGCCTTGACCGCCGCCGCCTCCTCGGGCGTCACCTTCCGCTTCACCCAGGCGAAGAACCGCCGCTGCTCGAGCTTCTTGGCCAGCTCGGCCCGGTCGAGCCCCAGCACGCGGGCCAGCTTGCGGGCCGCCTCGGCCGGGTCGGGGAGCTGGCGCGGGTTGCAGTAGATCGAGTCGACGTCGGCCGTCGACGCCAGGTCGGCGCCGTTGCGGTCCAGGATCCGCCCCCGCCGCGGCGGCAGCTCGATCTCGCGCAGGTACTGCTCCTCGGCCATCGCCCGCAGCCGGTCGGCGTCGCGGACCTGCAGCGTGAAGGCCCGCCGCCCGACCGCCGCGAACAGCGCGGTCAGCACCACGCCGCAGACGGCGATCCGCACCCGCGCCCAGCGGCTGGCCGGGATCACCACCGCCGGCGCCCCCGCCGCCCGATCACGGCAGCACCACCCCGGGCCCGAGCTTGACGACGTTGGCGGGCGCCGGCGGCCCCATCTGCAGCTTGTCGTGCGCCAGGCCGATCACCCGGCCGGGGTCCTTCAGCATCCCGATCTCGATGGTGAGGCTGCGCTGGCGCTCCAGCAGCTCGCCGTTGGCGCGTTTCTCCCGGCCGAGGTCGTAGGCGATCTGGATCCCCCGCATCCGGACCGCCACGTGGGCCAGCGCCCCGGCGGTCAGCAAGGCCAGCGCGAAGGCCCAGACGCCGACCCCGCGCCGGTCGCCGAGGTCGAGCCGCGGCACCCCGGCCAGGGCGCCACCCCCCTCGCGCGCGGAGGTTCGCCGGGGGGGATCGGAGGCCGCCGGCGCGTCGGTGGTGACGATCATCAGATTCGCTCCGCCGCGCGCAGGTGGGCCGAGCGGGCGCGCGGGTTCCGGGCCCGCTCGGCGCCGCGCGGGGGGGCGCCGGGCGTGGGGGGG
>DASZVW010000279.1:0-2080 GCA_035546895.1 Polyangia bacterium | reverse complement strand
AGAACGAGGTGAAGAGGTGGCGGCCGCCCAGCTTGAGCCCGACGTTCGAGAGGAGCGCGTCGGTGCCGAACACCGCCAGGTCGTGGATGCCGTTGCCGACCAGGTTGAGGAGGGCGAACGACTCGCCGTCGTCGCGCGCGGCGACGTTGACCACGCCGAGCTGGAAGCCGCGCGTCTCCCTGGCGACGTTGACCACGCCGAGGCGGAAGCCGTCGCCCCGGCCGGCCACGTTGACCACGCCGATCTGCGCGCCCCGGAAGGTGCGGGCCACGTTGGCGCCGCCCGAGAGCTGTAGCCCCGACCCGTCGTCGGCCACGTTCAGCCCGGCGGCCGACTGCAGGCCGGAGAAGCGCCCGGTGGTGGCGTTCACCCCGGCGGCGGTCTGCCAGCCGTGGAAGTCGCCGTCGACCACGTTGCCGCCGGCGGCGGCCTGCCAGCCGTGGAAGTCGCCGTCGACCACGTTGGCGCCGGCCGCGAGCTGCGCGCCGTGGCCGCCGCGCCGGGCGACGTTGGCGGCGACGGCGAGCTGGGCCCCGGCGAGCTCGCCGGTCAGGTTGGCGCCGGTGGTGAGCTGCAGGCCGTGCAGGTCGGCGTCGACCTGGTTGTAGGCCAGCGAGAGCTGCAGACCGCGCAGCCGGGCCGCGCGGTCGGCCACGAACCCGAACGAGAAGCCGTCGACGTCGGTCCGTCCGTCGGCGCCGCGGGGGACGAACCCGGCCTTCACGCTGGTGGTCTCGTGCGGCTCGGCCGCGGGGGCCGCCGAGAGCTCGGCGGCGGGCTCCCGCTCGCCGCCGCGGGCGACCGCCACCTCCAGCGGCGCGCCCGGGTGGAAGGCCGCCCGCGCCAGCGGCAAGTGCTCGCCCGCGGCCAGCGTGAGCTGCGCCTCCCGGCGCGCGCCGGCGTCCTCGACGGCCACCACGTACGAGCCGGCGTCGAGCCCCAGCTCGACGGTGCTGCCGGCCGGCTTGCGCAGCTCGGCGACCAGCGCGCCGCCCGCCTCGCGCACGCTGATCCGCCCGGCCAGCTCGGGCGTCAGCACCAGGCCGGCCTGCGTGGTCCGCACGTCGGTGACCACCATGTCGCCGGTCCCGGTCAGGTCGAACTCGTAGGCGGCGTGCTGCGGCCCCCCCTGCGTCCGTTCGGTGCGGGCCAGCGTCTCCGCGGAGGCGAACTGAAACGCCTCCTGCAGCGTCACCCGCCGGTCGCGGTTGGCGTCGGCGGCGCCGCGCAGGCCCGAGACGAGGTAGTAGGTGAAGAACGAGGCCGCGATCCGGTCCGACTCCTGCGCCACCTCGTTGGCGGCGCTGGAGGTCAGGAAGGCGTGGCCGCGGGTGTCGATCGAGGCGTCGAGCAGGAACGGCGCCCGCCGCGTCCCCCCCTTGTGCCGGGTGAAGGCGCCCGACTCGCAGGAGTCGAGGATGGCCAGGCTGAGGTCGGCCGGCGCGTCGCGGATGAAGGCGCGCAGGTCCTGGTACGGGAGGCGATCGTTGCCCAGCAGCAGCCCCTCCTCGTCGGAGTGGCCCGAGTAGTAGAAGACCAGCTCGTGCCGGACGCCGCGGCCGGCGTCGGCGCGCAGCATGCGGTCGACGGCGGCGAACCCCGCCTCGAGCGCGCGGCGGCTCCCGTCGGCCACGAACACCAGGTCGCCGGGCGCCACGCCGCCCAGGCTCTCCAGCACGCGCGCCAAGGCGTGGGCGTCGCTGGCCGCGTAGCGGAGGCGGGCGCGCGTCGGGCCGCCGTCGTTGACGCCGACGAGCAGCGCGAACCGGCGGAGGCGGACGGCCCCGGGCGGATCGGCGAGCGCGGTCGCGGGGGGCGCCGCGAGCGCGCAGAGCGACGTCAGCAGGGCGAGCGAGGCGCGGAGCTTCATCGTGTCTTCTCCAGGGTCAGGGAAACTTGGTCGAAGCCCGCGGGGAGCGGCAGCGGGGCGCGCCGCGCCTCGTCCGTCCGGGCGGCCAGCGCGCGGGCGGCCGCCACCACCGGCGCCACCTCGAAGGGGGCCTCGGCGCGCACCAGGAAGAAGCGCTCGAAGGCCGGCGCGTCGTCGAGCTGGTAGGCCGACGGCAGCCGCACCTCGCCC
>DASZVW010000278.1:0-3025 GCA_035546895.1 Polyangia bacterium | reverse complement strand
GGCTTCCTGTGGGCGCGCGACGGCTGGGCGCTGCCGCCGGCCGCCGCGCCGCGCGCCGACGAGGCGCGCCTGCGCGAGGGCTGGATCTGGACGCCGCCCCCCCCGGCGGAAGAGAAGTCGGAAGAGAAGTCGGCCGCCGAGGGCTGAGGCCGGCCGCGCGCTACCGGGCCCCGATCGCCGGGCCGATGTCGTCGGGCTCGTCGTCGTCGTCGAAGTGCGACCGGCGGCCGGCGCCCGCGCCGAGCAGCGAGCTCGGCCCGCGATCGCGCAGGAACTCGAGGAAGGCCAGCGCCGGCGGCAGCTCCGCCGCCGGGATCTCGTCGAGCAGCTCGCGCGCCTGCCGGCGCAGGATCTCGCCGGGCGCCTCGCTGGTGGCCACCGCGCGCGGCAGCTCGGCCGGCTCCGACGGCTGCGCCACGTGCCCCCAGGGGGGGACGTTCGACACCTCGATCTTCATGTGATCGAGCCAGGTCTGGATGTGGAAGTGCAGCAGCTCCGAGCGGTAGGCGAACCACCGCTCGCGCTCGGCCGGGAACGCCAGGAGGACGTCCTTGAACCTGCGGAACGCCCCCTTGCCGTCGATGGCGATCAGCAGCCGCTCGCGCAGCGCCTCGTCGGAGACCGAGGAGACGAAACGCTCCATCCAGCGGTACTGCTCGCGCGACGAGGCGGGATCGATCCGGAGGTATCGCTCCGGATTGGCCGCGACCCGGGACCGCCGGGCGGCGGCGTCGGGCTCCCCCTCGACGATCGAGAGCAGGTCGCCATTCTCGAGATCGAGGAAGCTCTCTTGATCGGGAGAATTACGTTCGAACGCGATCTCCAGATCGCTCCAGTTCACGGTAATCGGCATCGGTCCGCACTTTCCGCCAAGCCCCTCCTCCCCAGAAGGAAGCACGGCAATAAATATGACGAAAAGTCTACGAGTCCCTGCGGGCCCTTGCAACCCAGCCGTGCGTTTTATCGACGAAAACGGCTCCGCTCTGGCACGCGCTTTGACTTCCGCCCGGCTGAGGGACTAGACTGCGCCGCTTTCCGCAATTCAGCCCTCGGAGGTCGTCCTTGGCTCGCGTCACCGTCGAAGATTGTCTGGAGAAGGTCAACAACCGGTTCGCCCTGGTCGTGCTCGGGGCCGAGCGCGCGCGCCAGCTCGCCAACGGCGGGCGGCCGCTGGTGGTCTGCCACAACAAGCCGGCCGTGACCGCGCTGCGCGAGATCGCGCAGTCGAAGGTCCGCTTCAACGAGTCGGTCGAGGGGACCGTGCGCCACTTCATCGACGAGGTGAAGGCGCGCGGCCTCCGCGACGCGCGCCGGTAGGAGCGGGCGGCGGCGAGCGGCGCCGCCGCGTCGCTCGCTAGGCCTTCGCGGCGACCGCGACCTTGAGGTAGTTCCCCTCCGGAAAGCCCGGCGCCACCGGGAAGTCCGGGGGGAGGCCCACCCGCTCGACGATGCGCAGCTCGGCGCCCGCCGCGGCGCCCCCCTCGGCGAGCGCCCGATCGACCTCGGCGGCCGACACCTTGGTCGAGTTGGTGGCGAAGACCAGCAGGCCGTCCGGCGCCAGCACCAGCGCGCAGCCGGCCGCCAGCCGCGCCAGGTCGCGCGCCACCTGGAACTGCCCGGCCGGCCCGTGCGAGAAGGTCGGCGGATCGCAAACGACGATGTCGAACGCCCGCTTGCGGTCGGCGAAGCGGTCGAGCGTCTTGACCGCGTCGTTGGTGATCATCTCCAGCCGCGCCGGATCGAGCCCCGACAGCTCGTAGTTGCGGCGCACGCCTTGGCCGCGTGGACCGAGAAGGCACCGGTGTACGAGAACAGGTTGAGGAGCCGGCGCCCGGCGGCGCGCGCGGCCACCGCCGCCCAGCCGAGGCGCATGTCGGGGAAGAGGCCCACGCCGAGCGGCGCGGTCACGTCGACGCCGAACCGGCAGCCGCCGTCGCCGACCACCAGCTCGACCGGCGCCTCCTCGCCGCGCGCGCGGGCCGCCGGCTCGGGGGGCGCCGAGCCGCCCAGCGGCCGCAGCCGCCGCTGCTCGTAGATCCCGCGCGGCGCCAGCGCCGCCTCGAGCGCGCCGTAGAGCTCGTCGCGCCAGCCGAGCGCGCCGGCCGACAGCCAGACCACCACCACGAAGTCGCCGTAGCGGTCGACGGTCACGCCGGGCAACCCCTCGCTCTCGCCCGAGAAGACGCGCATCGCCTCGGGGAGCGCCCCGCCGTAGAGCCGGCGGCGAAGCTCGACCGCCCGCACGAGCCGCGCCGCGATCGCCCCCCGCCCCGGCTCGACCGCCTCGGCGGCGTCGCGGGTCAGCACCCGCACCGCGACCGCGTGCTCGCGATCGACGTAGCCGCGCCCCACGAACTCGCGGTTGCCGGCGATGAGATCGACCACCGCCCCGGTCCCCTCGGCGATCCCGCGGGGGCCGAGCGCCTCGCGGAAGACCCAGGGGTGACCGGCGTGCACGCGCGTCGCGACGTCGCCCGGAACGCGGTACTCGCCCACCCGCATCCGGACCCCCGGACCAACTTGCGACGGACGAGCTTGCCGCGGCGGCTTCCTCACAGCGCGGCACCGGAAGGACTGCAGGTTTCCACGGCGCGGCACCATAGAGACGCTGGGTTTCCCTGTCAAAGGGTTCAGTGTAGGCTTGAGTGCTTGATTTCCGGACTGAAACCGGCAAGGCTTCGGGAAAGGATCCAGTCGGCATGAATTCCAAGCCCCCTTTCGGAATGGCCGCCAGCGAGCAATCGGACAGCGCGGATCACGACCTCGAAGACCTCTCCGACCAGATCACGGTCGATCCGTCGCAGGACGTCACGGTGGAGGCCTCCGAGGAGGCGACGCTCGAGGTCGAGGACGAGCACGCCAACACGCTGACGCCCCCGCCGGAGAAGACGATGCTGACGCCGCCGCCGTCGCGCCGGGCGCCGACGCTCATGGGGCTGCCGCTGCCGTCGCTCCCGCTGCCGGGCGTGACCGCCGCCGCGCCGCCGTCGGTGGACAGCATGCTGGACAGCGACGACGACGAGGT
>DASZVW010000277.1:0-1715 GCA_035546895.1 Polyangia bacterium | reverse complement strand
GGCGGAGCCGCTCCAGCGTCTCCTCGGCGCGCTGGCAGAACGGGCACTGGAAGTCGGAGAAGACGACCAGCACCAGCGGCGCGTCGGCCCGCCCCTTCGAGGGCGCGTCCCCCGGCTTGACCGGGTAGACGGTGGTGTCGGCTTCGGGCCCCCGGTCGTCGCCGTCGTCGTCGTGCTTGGCGGGGGGCCGCACCGGCAGCGCCTCCTTCATGAGCGCCGCGTAGACCTTCCCGCGCGGCGTCCCCTTGGCGATCATCTGGTCGGCGATCTTCAGCTCGGCCGCGAGGCGCGCCTCGAAGACCTCGAGGGGCTGCGCGCCCGCCAGGCGCTTGCCGTTGATGAAGAAGGTGGGCGTCCCGGTGGCGCCCGCCTTGGCCGCGGCCAGGCCGTCGGCGTCGAGCGCGCGCTTGGCCTTCTCGGCGTCGAGCGCGGCGCGGAACCGGGCGACGTCGAGCCCCAGCTCGGCGGCGGTCCGCTCGTAGAGCTCGGGCCCCAGCGTCCCCGGCGCGGCCGCGTAGCGGCGGTCGTGCATCGCCCAGAACATCCCCTGCGCGGCGGCGGCGCGCGCGGCCAGCGCCGCCGGGCGCGCCTCTGCGTGGAACGGCAGCGGCAGGTCGCGCCAGACGAAGCGGACGTCGTTGGGGTGGTCGTGGCGGAGCCGCTCCAGCGTCTCCTCGGCGCGCTGGCAGAACGGGCACTGGAAGTCGGCGAACTCCACGATGGTGACCGGCGCGTCGGCCGGGCCGCGCGCCGGCGCGCCGGCGACGTCGACCCGCACGCGCAGGTCGTCGCCCGGATCGACCTCGGGCGCGGGCAGGTCGGCCTTGTCGCGCCCGTCCTTGGTCAGCGCCGCGTAGAGGCCGGCGCGAGGCGTGCCCGCGGCCAGCAGCGCGTCGGCCTTCTTGAGCTCCTCGTAGATCGCCCGCTTGAACGCCTCGACGGGCTGCGCGCCGCGCAGCGGGCGTCCGTCGATGAAGAAGGTGGGCGTCCCGTGGGCGCCGAGCTTGCGCGCGTCGTCCATGTCGCGCGTGATGCGCGCCCTGGTCTCGGCGTCGTCGAGGGCGGCGGCGAAGCGGCCGACGTCCAGGCCGATCGCCTGAGCGTAGCCGAGCACCGCCTTGTCATCGAGGGCCTGCTGGTGGGCGAACAGCGTGTCGTGCATCTCCCAGAACTTCCCCTGCTGGCGCGCGGCCTCCGCGGCCTGGGCGGCCTTCATGGCGTGGGTGTGGAACGGCAGCGGGTTGTGGCGGTAGACGACCGCCAGGTCGGGCCCGTACGCCTTGAGCAGCGCCTGCATCGTCTCCTCGGCGCGCTGGCAGAACGGGCACTGGAAGTCGGAGAACTCGACGATGGTGACCTTCGGCTGCGCGCCGCCCCGGGCCGGCGCGTCGAGCACCGGCACGCGGTAGACGGTGGTCTCCGCGCCCGGAGCCCGCCCCGGCGCGGGCGCCTCCGCGGGCAGTGACGGCTTGGCGCCGGCGAGCAGCGTGGCGTAGAGCTTGTCGCGCGCCACGCCGCGCGCGAGCAGGTCACCGGCGCGTCCCAGCTCGTCGTCGATGACCTCCTTGAATGCTTCGAACGGCTGCGCCCCCGTCACCGGCCGGCCGTCGATGAAGAAGTTGGGCGTCCCCTCGACGCCCAGCCTCCGGCCGAGCGCCAGGTCGGCGTCGACGAGCGGCTTGGCGGCGCGGGTGTCGAGCGCCTTGCGGAAGGCG
>DASZVW010000276.1:0-5017 GCA_035546895.1 Polyangia bacterium | reverse complement strand
TGTGTTATTCAGGTTCACCCGCATCGCGCGGTGGAGGGCTCGTCCATGAAGCGACTGCCGACCGTATATCACCGGACTATTCCTTTGGCAGTAATGCTGCTCGCGCCGAGCGGCGTTCGGCTAGCTTACGGCCAGGGGCAGGAGCTGCCACCGATCAAGGTCGATCTCCCGCCGCCGCCGAACTTCAACGTCCAGCAGGCGCCGGAGAAGTATCCGACGGGCGAGATGTCGATCTACGGGCTGCGCAAGCACATCAACCAGTACCTGGACAAGGACGTCCAGGTGCGCGCCTATCTGCTCAGCATCTACGAGTGCCCGGCCGAGCAGCGCAAGTGCAACGACGAGCTGGCCGCCAAGACGAAGAAGGCGAAGATCAAGGAGATGAAGTCGGGCGGCGTCCCCGGCAAGGGCCCGGCGGCGCCCGATCCGAAGGCGATGGCGGGCGGCTGCCGCCCCTGCGATCAGCCCTACTTCGTCCTCGGCGACACGCCGACCACCAAGCTCGATCACGGCCTGCTGGTCGCCGACTACCCGGTCAAGGACTGGAACACCGGCAAGCCGAAGCCGCTGGACGCCAAGGCCGGCGAGCAGTACGTGGTGACCGGGACCTTCTCGATCAACTCCATGGGCGGATTCGCCGCCTCCGACGGCCTCCTCATCCACAAGAAGATGGAAGACGCGCAGGGGAAGGTGATCGCCGAGGGGAACGCGGTGCTCCCGCCCGACGCGCAGACGATCAAGCTCGAGGGGAAGCCCGAGGAGAAGGTCGGCGGGGCCCGCATCGACGCCGAGAAGGCGGCCAAAGGGAAGAAGTAACCGCGCCTACTTCACGAGCGGCAGGCGGAGCTCCTCACAGGCCGCCGCCGGCAGCGTGAAAGAGACTTCGCGATCGAGGCGTCCGGCGCACCCGGGCGCCTCTTTCGTTTTGGGGGCCGCGATCCCGTAGAGCGCGACCGTGTGGCGGGTCGGCTGCGATTCGCCGGGCGGCTGCACCGAGACCTCGAGGGTCAGCGTGGGCGCGCCGGCGGGCGCGCTCGCCTGGAACGCCTCCGCCCGCAGGTTGCCGAGCGTGCCGACGACGCGCGCCACGTTCGTCCCCTCGACCGCCGCCCCCGACGGCGAGACCGCGCGCCAGTCCTCGCCGTCGCGGCTGGCGAGCGCGATGGTCCGCCCGCCGCCGGTCCGGCGCAGCGTGCGGGCGTCGAAGTGGGCGAAGTCGAGCACGGCCCGGTCGCGGAAGCGGAGCGGATCGGGCGCCAGCAGCGCGTACCCGGCCGCGCCGGGCGCAAGGTCGGCCGCCTCGCGGTAGCGGCCCACGACGACCAGGTGACGGACCTCCGCCCCGGGCGGCGGCGCCGACGGAGGCGCGTCGACGCGGCCGAGGGCCGCCAGCCAGTCGTCGACCATCTTGGGATCGACGAGGTAGCTCGCCTTCGGCGCCTGGAGGCTCCAGCTCTCGCCCGAGGTGCGCACCAGGACCAGCCGCGCGGCCCCCTCGGCGAGCTCGATCCGTTCGACGTCGGCCGGCGGCGCCGAGACCAGCCGCCGATCGGGCGCCCGCGCCGCCTCCAGCGCGCGCAGGAGACCGTCCCAGGCCTCGGTCTCCACGCAGGCCCCCTCGCCGGCGCCGGCCGCGACCGCCGTCTGCCCGGCCGCGCACCCCGCGACCCCCGCGCGGAGGCTGGCCTGCGCGCCGCCCGCGGTGACCTCGACGCGCGCGCCGTCTCCCGCGGGCGCCGCCGCCAGGTACCGCGTGGCGCGCAGCGCGCCGAGGCGGCGCAGGGCCTCCTCCACGCGGGGGCCCGCCACCCAGCGCTGGGCGTCGTTCTTCCAGCGGGCGCCGTCGCGCACCAGCGCGCGCGCCGCGCCGCCCGGCGGTTGCCAGCCGAGCCGGGCGACGTCGCCGGCGGCGTAGGGGACCAGCCGGCGATCGCGAAACGCGTCGGGGCCGCGATCGGCCAGCTCGAGCAGCCGCCGGGGCGCCACCCGGATGGCCGGCGCCGCGCCCACGCGCGCGAACACCCCGTCGCCGGCGTCGGGGCGGCCGAGCGCGATGCGCGTCCGCCCCCGCGCCCCCTCGAGCGCCAGGGTCACCTCGGGCGGCGCCAGCCCGGCCGCCGCGTCGGTGAGATCGGCCGTGCGGGTCGTCTCCGCGAGATCGATCTCGCCCAGGAGATCGTCGACCGCGGCCCCGTCGGCCGCGCGGTCTCCCGGCGCCTCCGTCCAGGCGGACGCCGCGCCCGCCGGCTGCCGCACGAGCGAGAACGGCGCCGCGCCGGCGCGCGCGACGGTGATCCGCTGGACGCCGGCGCGGTCGAAGTCGGCCACCAGCCGCCGGTGCCCGCCGCCGGCGTGCTCGCCCGGCGCCCGGTCGAAGAAGACCAGGTACGCGGCGAGCAGCGCCGCGATCGCGGCGAGGACGGCCACCTTGCGCATCAGACCCGCCGCCGCCGCCAGACCCAGGCCCCGGCCGCCAGGCAGAGCAGCGGCAGCGCCACCACGAACAGCCGGAACGCCCAGCCGACCTGGGCGGCGGTCAGCGAGAGCGCGATCCGCTCGGCCACCTTGGGCCCGATCCCGACGCGGGCGTCGCGGTCGGTCAACCAGCCCACCGCCGAGAGGACGAAGTCGGTGTCGTAGTCGCGCAGCGTGACCCCGGAGAGCCGGACGTTCATCACCAGCCGCCCGGTGCCCAGGAAGACGAGGCGCGTGGCGGGCGCCGCCGCGGTCGCCGCGCGCTCGACCGCCACCGCCACCGGCACCGGCCCCTTCCGGTCGCGCCCCGGATCGAACGTCAGGTCGGCGTCGCCGCGGATGGTCGGCAGGTCGGTCTCGCCCCATCCCTCGGCGCTGGTGTGGACCAGCGGCACCACGGTCAGGCCCGGCGGCGGCGGCGCGACCGGCGCCACCTCGCGCGTGCGCGGCCAGAAGGTGAGCCGCCCGCCGAGCCGCGCGGTGATGGGGTGCGCGCCGTAGCTGTCGGGCCCGGCGGCCCACACCGAGGGCCCCTCGACGTCGCTGGCGCGCGACGGATCGACGACCAGGTCGTCGCCCAGCCGGACGCCGTAGCGCTCGGCCAGGGGCTCGAGCCCGAGGTGCGCGAAGGCGGCGCCGCCGGGCGCGAACACCGGGCCGACCATGGCCAGCAGGCGCCCGCCGCCGTCGACGAAGGCCTCGACGGCGGCGATCTCGGGCGGCGAGAAGGCGGTGGTCGGCTCGGCCACCACCAGCACGCGGCAGCCCGCGCCGGTGAGGTCCGCCAGCTTCTCCACCGCCTTCGTCTCGTAGCCGGCCCCGTGCAGGGCGTCGGCGAAGCTCGCGTAGCCCCCGTCGGCCGTCGACTCGACGTCGGGCTCGCCGTGCCCCGCGGAGAAGCAGAGCACCGGCGGGTGATCGTCGGTGACCGCCAGGATCGCCGACACGAAGGCCGCCTCGCCGCGCCAGGCGTGGATGGCCGGCCCCGGCTCGCCGCCGGCGTCGACCTCCGGCTCGACCAGGTCGTCCTCGCCGACGACCTTCGAGCGCCCGCCAGAGGTGAAGACCACCGCCCCCTGCCCCATCTCGGCGCCGCCGATGCCGTAGCGCTTGGCGGCCGCCTCGGCGCGCGCGGGGGCCCGGTCGGGATCGACGAATTCGACCTGGAAGAGACCGTGCGAGGCGCGCGTGCACCGCTCGGCCAGCTCGCGCACGAAGCCGGCGACGGTCCGCTCCCGCTCCGAGTCGCGTCCGGGGTAGAGGAAGACGGTCGCCTCCACCGGGCGCGGCAGGTGGCCGAGCACGGCGACTGCCTCGTCGGAGAGCGCGTAGAGCGAGCCGCGCGTCCAGTCGCCGCGCGCGTAGTGGCGCGCCGCGATCAGGTTGCCGAGCAGCGCGACGATCGCCGCCAGCACGGCGGCGCTCCGCCCGCTCCAGCGGCGCCCGGCCGGCGCGTCGTCGGGCGCCGGCCCGCGCAGGGCGCCGAGCCGCCAGGCGGCCGCCGCCAGCGCCAGCACCGTCACCGTCACCAGCAGGATCGCCGGCCGCGAGTCGACGATGCCGTGGCCGAAGTCCTCCATGGTCCGGAACAGGCTGTAGCGGCGCAGCGCCGCCGCGGTGGCCGGCGCGCGCACCTCGGCCTCCAGCGCCCCGGCCAGCAGCGCCGCCAGGAAGCCGACGAACGACAGCGTCGCCGCCACCAGCTGGTTGCGCGTCAGCGAGGAGGCCAGCAGCCCCACCGCCAGCGCCGCCGCCCCCAGCAGCACCGTCCCCAGGTAGCCGGCGGCGACGGGCCCCGGATCGAGCGCCGCGCCGACCGCGCGCAGGTAGAGGAGGTAGAGCAGCGTCGGCGCCCAGGCGGCCAGGTAGAAGCCGAAGGCGCCGAGCCACTTGCCGGCCACCACCTCGCCGGGCGACACCGGCGCGGTGAGCAGCGGCTCGATGGTCCCGGTGCGCAGCTCCTCGGCCAGGAGCCGCATCGGGACGACCGTGGCCAGCAGGCCGAGCGCGATCCAGTAGAGGATCGTCCCCCCGAAGAAGAACTCCATCACCCCGCCGGGGGGCGCGTCGGGGCGGCCCAGAAACTGCACGAACATCCAGAACACGAGCCCCTGCAGGAAGAGGAACAGCGCCAGCACCGCCCAGCCGGCCGGGGTGCGAAAATAGGCGGCCCACTCGCGGCGCGCGATGGCCAGCAGGCGGCTCACGCGGGCCGTTCCCCGCCCGCGGCGGTGGCGCGCGCGAAGATCTCTTCGAGCGACGGCGCCTCCAGGCGCAGCGCGCGCAACGTCAGGCCCGCCGTCACCGCGGCGCGGAAGATCGCTTCCCGGACCGCGCCGTCGTCGGTCACCTCGGGCCCCAGCGCCAGCGCCAGCTCGGCGCCCTCGCCCGCCGCCACCGCGCCCACGCCGGCCACGCCGCGCAGGACCTCCGCCGCGCGCGCCCGCTCGCCGGCGGCCACCTCGACGAGCACCCGCCGCGCGCCGGCCACCCGCGCCGCCAGCGCCTCCCGCGTCTCGGCGGCCACCACCCGCCCCTGGTG
>DASZVW010000275.1:0-4404 GCA_035546895.1 Polyangia bacterium | reverse complement strand
AGCTGTCGCTCGCCGCGGCGATGCTGGCCCCCGCGCCCCCCGCCGCGGACGCCGCCACCGCCGACCAGCTGGTCGCCCTGGCGCGGTCCCGCCACCTGGCCGAGGCGCGGCCCTGGCGCCTGCTCCTCCACTACCGGCCGGCGCTGTTCGGCGGGTGGACGAGCGAGGCGGCCGGCGCGGGCTTCTTCCTGGCCGGCCCCCGCGGCCGCCACGATCCCGAGGCCGAGCTGGAGGCCTCGCTGCGCGCCTTCCTGGCGCCGGAGCCCCGCGGCGACGCCCACCCCCGGTGCCGGCTGCCGGCGCGCTGGGACTGGCTGCAGGGCGCGCTCGGCATCGACGCCGCCCGGGTCCCCAAGGCGAGCTGCCCCGCCTTCGACACCTGGCGGACCGGCATCTCGGCCGAGAGCGCCACGCTGGTCTACGCCACCGCCTACCTCAACAGCCCAGCGTCGATGTACGGCCACACCTTCCTGCGCCTGTCGCGCTCGACCGGCGAGGGGAACCGGCTGCTCGACTACATCGTGAACTTCGCGGCCGACGTCGACACCGACAACGGCATCGTCTACGCGTTCAAGGGGGTCACCGGGATGTTCCCCGGGCGCTTCTACGTGATGCCGTACTACGTGAAGGTCCAGGAGTACTCCAACATCGAGAGCCGCGACCTCTGGGAGTACGAGCTGTCGCTGACGCCGGCGCAGGTGCGGCGCCTGGTGATGCACGCCTGGGAGACGCGCAGCGCCGACTTCCGCTACTACTTCTTCACCCGCAACTGCTCGTACCAGCTCCTCGCGCTGCTGGAGATCGCCGACCCCAGCCTCCACCTGACCGAGCACTTCCGGGGGACGGTCATCCCGGCCGACACCGTCCGCGCCGTGCTCGCCGAGCCCGGCCTGGTCCGGCGGATCGCGGCCCGTCCGGCGCTGGTGACGACGATGAAGCGGCGCAAGGCGGCGCTCACCGGCGCCGAGGTCGACGCGGCCAAGGCCTGGGCCACCGCGCGGCCCGGCGCGCCGGCGCCGCCGCTGCCGCCGGGCGACTCCCCGCCGCGCCAGGCGCTGGTCCTCGACGCCGCCTACGACTACCTCCGCTACGACGCGCGCAAGGCGTCGGCGCCGAGCGAGCTCTTCAAACAGCGCGAGCGGCGGCTGCTGCTGGCGCGCGGGCGGCTGGGCGTCCCGCCGCAGGAGGTGAGCACGCGCCCGGCCGTCGACGCGCCCGAGACCGGGCACGACTCCGTCCGCCTCATGCTGGGGGGCGGCACCTCGGACCAGGCGGGGCCGTTCGAGACGCTGGCGATCCGCGGCGCCCTGCACGACTACCTCGACGACCCGCGCGGGTATCCCGAGGACGCGCGGCTGGAGATGGGCGACCTGCGGCTGCGGTTCGAGGACCGGCCGCGCGCGGTCCGCCTCGATCGCCTGGACGCCATCGACATCGTCTCCGCGTCGCCGCTCGATCCCTGGGTGCACGGCGCTTCGTGGAAGGTCTGGTTCGGCGCCGACAACGCGCGCGAGCTCGGCTGCGAGGTCCCCGGCTCGCCCATCGCCGGCTGGCGCTGCCTGTACGTGGGGGCGACCACCGGCGGCGGCCTGGCTGCCCGCTTCGCGCGCCGCCGCGACCTCCTGTTTCTGGTCCTCGCCGAGACCGACCTCGCCGTGGGGCCGGCCTTCGCGGGCGCGCACGACTTCCGCCTCGGGTTCGGCGGCGAGGCGATGCTGGCGGGCGGCGCCGGCCGGCTGCGCTTCGAGGTCGGCGCGCGGGCCATCTATTACGTCCTCGGCGAGCGGACGCCGGCGCTCCGGCTGCGCGCGGGCGAGGCCCTCCGGCTCTCGCGCTCGCTGTCGCTGCGGGCCGGCGTGGAGACGGCCAACGCCTACGCGCAGGCCACGGGCGAGCTGGCCGTCTACTTCTGAAAGGTGAACGCAGGCGCGCGGGCGCGCCCCTCGCTCCTCGTCGCCTCGGGCGACGCCTCCTAGCGCTTGCTGAACTGGAAGCGGGCGCGGGCGCCGCGCTGGCCGTACTTCTTGCGCTCCTTGGCGCGCGCGTCGCGCGTCAGGTATCCGGCCTTCTTGAGCGCCGGCCGGAACGCCGGGTCGATCTTGATGAGGCTGCGCGAGATGCCGTGGCGGATGGCGTCCGCCTGGCCCGAGAGGCCGCCGCCGCTGACGTTGACGAACACGTCGTACTGGCCCGAGGTCTCGGTCAGCTCCATCGCCTGGCGGAAGACCATGCGCGAGGTCTCGCGCCCGAAGTAGTCCTCCAGCGAGCGCTGGTTGATGGCGATCTTGCCGGAGCCCGGCTGCAACCAGACCCGCGCGACGGCGTGCTTGCGGCGACCGGTGGCGTAAGTGGCTTTGGAAACGTCGGGCATCGGGCTCTGCTCCTCTGAAGAACTGGCGCTTAGGCGGACTTACTGGCGAACTTGACGGGCTTGGGCTGCTGCGCGGCGTGCGGGTGCGCGGCGCCGGCGTAGACCTTCAGCTTCTTGTAGATGCGGCGGCCGAGCGGCCCCTTGGGGAGCATCCCCCAGACGGCGCGCTTGACCAGATCTTCCGGGTGGCGCTTCACCAGCTGCTCGGCCGTCTGCGTGCGCAGGCCGCCCGGGAACAGCGAGTGGTCGCGGTAGAGCTTGATCTGCCACTTCTTGCCGGTCAGCTTGACCTTCTCGGCGTTGACCACCACCACGAAGTCGCCGGCGTCGGCGTGCGGGGTGAAAGTGGGGCGGTGCTTGCCGCGCAGGATGTCGGCGATCTTGGTCGCCGCGCGCCCGAGGGTCTGGCCCTCGACGTCGGCGATGTGCCATCCGTGGGCGAACGGCTCTTTCGCCTGGAAAGTGGAGCGATGGTGCGTGGCTGCAGCGGGCATGGAGCGCGGTTTCTACTTGAGGCCCACGGGCTTGTCAATCCGTCCGTCGCGGATCCGCACCGCGGACCGCGTGATGCGAGGCGCAAAAGGTGAGCAATTCGGTATTTGATCTCGGCGCCGGTTGACCTTACTGTAGCCGCCGGGAGGGTCATCCATGGCGCGTCTCTTCACGTTGGTGTTCTCGGTTTCCTTGCTGGTGTTCGTCGGGTGCGGCAGCAGCAACCCGGCCCAATCCGATTGCGACCACCTGGTGGTCAACGTCTGGTGTCCCAAGGTGGTCGACACCTGCTACGGGTACTCATCCTTCAGCCAGTGCGTCTCGGACGCCGAGGCAGGGCTCGGCTGCGGGTCGGTCACCGGCGAGACGGCCGATCTCGACACCTGCGACTACGACATCAGCTACGACAGCTGCAGCTACCTCATCGATCCCGAGTACGGGGACGGCGTCCTGCCGGCCTCCTGTCTGAGCGCCTTCACGCACTGAGCGGAGGCCGCCCCTCCGGCGGGACGGGGCTATAGTCCCGCCGGATGGAACCGCCCGCCGCGCAGCGCCCGCTGTTCGAGCTGCCGGCGCGCGGGCTGGCGGCGGCGCCGCCGTCGCCCGAGCACCAGGCGCTGGCGGCGCGGCTGCCGGCGGCGGTCCGGTTCGGGACCATGTCCTGGACCTTCCCCGGCTGGATCGGCAAGGTCTACGCCGCGGGGGCGCCCAAGACCCGGCTCGCCGACCGCGGGCTCCCCGCCTACGCGGCGCACCCGCTCCTGCGGGCGGTGGAGGTGGATCGGACCTACTACGAGGCGCCGGCGGCCGACTTTTTTCGCGGGCTCGCCGACCAGGTGCCCGCCGACTTCCAGTTCCTGGCCAAGGCGCACGAGGCCTGCACCGTCTTCCGCTTCCCGCTGCACGCCCGCTACGGCAAGCGGCGCGGCGAGGTGAACGAGCGGTTCCTCGACGCCGGCTACGCCGCCGAGGCGGTGGTCGGGCCGTACGTCGAGGGGCTGGGGGCCAAGGCGGGGCCGCTGCTGTTCCAGTTCCCGCCGCAGCCGCTCGACGTGCCGCCCGAGAAGTTCGCCGAGCGGCTGCACGCCTTTCTCGCCGGCCTGCCGCGCGGGCCGGCCTACGCGGTCGAGCTGCGGAACGCCGAGCTGCTCACGCCCGCCTACGGCGCCGCGCTGCTCGACGCCGGCGCGCTCCACTGTCACAACGCCTGGAGCTTCATGCCGCCGGTGATGCGGCAGGCGCGCCTCATCCCGCCGGGCGCGCGCCGGCCGCTGGTGATCCGCTGGCTCCTGCGGCCGGGCGACACCTACGAGGCGGCGGGGGCGCGCACCGAGCCGTTCGATCGCCTGCGCGAGGCCGACCCCGAGAGCCGCGCCGGCATCGCCACCCTGGCCGTCAAGGCGCACCAGCACGGCGTCCCGGTGGTGGTGCTGGTGAACAACACCGCCGAGGGGTGCGCGCCCGACAGCATCGCGCTCCTGGCAGCGGAGATCGCCGAGCGGATCGCCTCAGCGCCCGCCGGCGGCTGAGGCGGCGCTGCG
>DASZVW010000274.1:0-2858 GCA_035546895.1 Polyangia bacterium | reverse complement strand
CGGTCTACGCCAAGTGGTGGTTCTGGACGATCATCGGCGCCGCCGTGGTGGGCGGGGTGGTCGCCGCCGTGGTGCTCTCGAGCGGGGGGACCAGCAGGCCCCCCTGTCCGGCCACCACGGTGGCGTGCGGGGGGCCATGAGGTCCGCCCGTGAGCGTCGGTCGCCGCGCGTCGTCGCGACGGCCTTGATGGCGGCGACCCTGGCGCTGGCCGTGGGGGGCACCGGCTGCAGCAAGGACAAGGAGTCTCTCATCCTGCTCACCGTGAGCGCGGAGGACGGATACACCACCGGCCTCCGCACGCTGGTCGTCGCCTGCGGCACCATCAGCCAGGTCTTTCGCCTCCCGACCGCCATCTCGACCTCCCCGATCAGCGTCGGGCTCTACGTCCCCTCCAGCGTGACCGGCAGCCAGGAGGTAACCGCCTACGCGACGGGGAGCGCCTGCGGCCCCGGCTACTCGGGCACCACCACGGTGCACATCGCCGAGGCCGGCGTGACGGCTCCCGGCACCATCGTCATGCTGGAGGCCACCACCTGCCCGCCGAACGGCAGCACCGGCAGCGGCGGGAGCAGCGGCACCGGGGGCTCGGGTCCGCCCGCCTGCGCGTCGTCCGCGCCGCCGCCCGCGGGGACGCCGCCGCAGCTCAAGTGCTGCGCCGAGTACGACCAGGACACGCCGGAGGTCTGCGGCGCCTCGGGGACCGAGATCGACGCCACCGCCTTCTCGCCCGACGGGCACACGCTGGTGACGGCCGCGGTGCTCACCGACAGCTCCGACAACCTCACCGGCAACGACGTCAAGGTCTGGTCGTTCGACGGCCACACGCTGAGCCCGGTGGCGGTCTTGCAGAGCGACGGCTGGCTGGGTCTGGCCTTTTCGCCCGACGGGACGCAGCTGGCGGTCCCGGTGCAAGGGGGCGTCGATCTCTGGAGCACCGCCGACTGGACCAACGACAACGTCCTCGCCGGCAGCAGCAACTTCTTCGGCGGCGTCGGCTTCACGCCCGACTCGAAGGAGGTGGTGGCCATCGACCGGGTCTCCGGCGGCGGGAGCCTCTATCTCTTCGACCTGACGGGGGCCGAGCCGGGCATCCCGGTGGCGATCGTGACGTTGCCGGCCGAGCCGGACTCCGTCGCCGTGGCGCCCAAGGCGGTGGGCGGGCAGCTCGGCGTGGCGGTCGCCTACACCGACGGGACGATGGGCGTCTTCTCGCTGGCCAACGGGACCTTCTCGGCGGCCACCAACCTGACCGTCGACGTCGGCGGGAACTCCATCTGGAACCCGGCGTTCTCGCCCGACGGCACGCTGCTGGCGGTCTCCGACGACGCCTCCACCATCCACTTCTGGGCCTTCCCGGTCCCCGCCACGCTGGCCGAGTCGGGGGGCGAGATCGCCTTCAGCACCGCCGACGACGCCGACATCGCGTTCGGGCTGGCGTTCTCGCCCAACGGCAGCTACCTGGTCGGCGGCGGCGGCGACATGTTCGACTTCAGCGACCCGCGCGTCGGGATCTTCAACGTCGCCACCCGGGCGTCGTACGCCTCGGCGGCCCTGAGCTACGCGCCGACCTCGGTGGCCTTCTCGCCGTCGGGGAACGCGGTGGCCGGCGGCGAGATCGACTGCGGCAGGGTCTTCGTCTGCACGAACTGAGGGGCCGCACCCTGGGGAAAAGCCCGTAAATTCGGGCGATCTTTCATTTGTGTCCTGCCCGTGACGGTTAGGATCTATATTCCGACGACGGAATGAGCAGCGCGAAGAGGGGGATTTGCGCTCCGTCCCTGGTGGTGGGTGCACTCGTCATGGCCAGCGGCGTCGCCGCCGCGCGGCCGTGGCCCGCGCGCGCGCCCTCGGTCGAGCCGAAGCCGGCGCACCAGCTCCGCGACCCGGCCACCTGGCCGGCCGAGCCCGACGCGCCGGCGCCCATCGACGCGGCGAAGTTCCGGGCGGCCTACGCGCACCTCTGCAACGTCCCGGTCGATTCGCCGCGCGCGGCGCTGGCGCCGACGATCCTGACGGCCGCCGCCGCCGCCAAGAGCGACCCCTTCACGCTGGCCGCGCTCGGCTACTACGGCAGCCACTGCGATCCGGGGTTCCACAAGGAGGGCCTCTACGGCCTGCTGGCGATCGATCCCTCGATGTACCGCGTGGAGGGCGCGCCGGAGCCGCCGGTGAGCCTGGGCGACCTCACCTCTCGCCGCCTGCTCGATCCGGCCGACAGCCTGACGGTCGGCGCGGCGCTGCTCGAGATGTGGAACGCGCGCCACAAGGAGCTCGACGGGGCGTTCGGCGGGGCGCCGCACCGGGGCGGGGTGGCGCACTTCATCTGGGGCGACGAGGTGAAGTCGAGCGGCCACGAAGACCTGGTCCTCACCGCGCGGCGCCGGATGATCGCCACCTACCTGGGGACGCCGAACGCCACGCGCGAGGCGCCGTTCGGGATCACCGTGGTCTCGCCGCTGGAGGGGATCCCCCGGGTGGCGACCAGCGGGCCCGGCGACGAGCGCGACGGCGGCGCGCGCCGCCACCGCGGCCTGGACATCACCGCCACGCTCGGCGAGCCGGTCCGCTCGATCGCCGACGGGCAGGTCATCTTCGCGGGGGCCAACGTCCCCGGCCGCGCGCGCAAGGGGCCCATCCCGCCCGAGAAGATCGCCCGCTACGCCACCCGCACGCTGGGGGTGGGCGGGATCTACCTCTGCATCGAGCACCGCCCCGAGCCCAAGCGGGTGGTCTCCTGTTACATGCACCTGTCGTCGTACATCGTGGAAGACCGGCAGCAGGTCAAGGCGGGCGAGCTCATCGGCTACGTGGGCCGCACCGGGGTCAAGGTCTCGCCGCCGCACCTGCACTTCGAGGT
>DASZVW010000273.1:0-7545 GCA_035546895.1 Polyangia bacterium | reverse complement strand
AGGTCGACGAAGTGCCAGTAGAGGGCGGCGTTGTGCAGCGGCCGGTGCGGCGACTCGGCGGGCGTGAGGGTCGGCAGGCAGGCCACGAACGCCAGCATCAGGAGGCCCACGATCACGTGGAGGCCGTGGAAGCTGGTGATGACGTAGAAGAGCGAGCCGTAGGCGCCGTCGGTGGGACGCAGCTCGCGGAGATGGTTGCGGTACTCGAGCCCCTGCACGGCCAGGAACCCCAGCCCGAGGAGCAACGTCAGGATCACCAGCAGGCGCGCCGCCACCGGGTGCCCGCGGCGGAGGCTGTGCTCGGCCAGCCAGACCACCCCGCTGGAGACCACCAGGATGGCCAGCAGCACGATGGCCAGCGCGAGCTTGGGCGGGTGCTGCGGCCAGACGGGGTGGCGGTGGCCGACCAGGAAGTACGAGAAGAACAGGGTGGCGAACAGCAGCGCCTCGGTGACGATCGCCAGCGCCATCCCGGCGGTGCCGCGGCTCTCGTCGGGCGGCAGCTCGTCGATCCGGGGCGCGGGCACCGCCGACGTCACGATCGCCCTCCGTGCTTCGGCCACAGCCAGCCGAAGACCAGCGCCACCCCCAGGCCGGCCAGGATCCAGACCGCCGTCATCCGCCGGGTCATGAGCACCGCGAACAGGGCGGTGACCGCGGTGGCCAGCAGCAGGGGCACGATGGTGTCGTCTTCGCCCTTGGAGATCCCGTGCGGGTGGGCCTCGAACGCGGTGGTCGACAGCGTCTGCCGCCCGTGGTCGAGCGCCCGCTCGTCGCGCGGATCGCCGAGCTCGTCGTGCTCGTCCCAGAGCGGGTGAAGGGTGGCGACGGTGGGGATGCGCAGGAAGCCGTACGACGGCGGCGGCGAGGCGGGGAGCCACTCCAGCGTGTCGGCGGCCCAGGGGTTGGGGGGGGCGATCCGCCCGCGCCGGGAGCGGGCGAAGGCGATCAGGCTGACCAGCACGCCCGCCGCCAGCAGGAAGGCGCCCAGCGAGGTGAGGAGGTTGAGCGCACCCAGGCCGTCGCCGCCGAGATAACTGTAGACGCGCCGGCGCATCCCCAGCATCCCCGAGAGGTGCATGGGGAAGAAGCCGGCGTTGAAGCCGACGAACATGAGCCAGAAGCTCAGCTTGCCGAGGCGCTCGTCGAGCATCCGACCGGTGAGCTTGGGCCACCAGTAGTAGAGCCCCGCGAACACCGGGAAGACGTTGGCGCCGATGAGGACGTAGTGGAGGTGGCCGACCACGAAGTAGGTGTCGTGCACCTGCCAGTCGAAGGGGATCACCGCGGTGACCACGCCGGAGAGGCCGCCGATCACGAAGGTGGCGATGAAGCCGAGCGCGAACAGCAGCGAGGCGGTGCGGACCGGCCGCCCCGTCCAGAGGGTCGCCACCCAGCAGAAGATCTGGATGGTGCTGAACAGCGAGATGGTCATGCTGGCGGCGCTGAAGAAGCTCATCGCCATCTGCGACATCCCCACCGCGAACATGTGGTGGACCCAGACGCCCATCCCCACCACGCCGGTGAGCACCGTCGAGGCGGCGACCAGCGGGTGGCCGACGATCGGCCGCCGCGCGTAGACCGGCAGCAGCATCGAGATCATGCCGGTGGCCGGCAGGAACACGATGTAGACCCACGGGTGGCCGAAGAACCAGAACAGGTGCTGCCACAGCAGCGGATCGCCGCCCCGGCGGACGTCGAAGAAGTGCGTCCCCCAGCGCCGATCGAGCTCCAGGAACACGCAGGCCGCGGTCAGGGCCGGCAAGGCCAGCACCGCCAGGAATGACGTCGTCCCGGTGCTGTACAGAAACAGCGGCATGCGCGCGGGCGTCATCCCCGGCGCCCGGTGCTTGAGGATGGTGACGATGAAGTTCACCGCCCCGACGGTGGTGGAGACGGTCAGCGCGGTCATCGCCACCGCGTAGAAGTCGAGGTTGAGCCCGCCGTCGTAGCGCGGCCCGGAGAGCGGCAGGTAGGCGAACCAGCCGGTGTCGGGCGACTGTCCGGTGACGATGCTGGCGTAGAGCAGGAGCCCCGAGGCCAGGAACATCCAGTAGCTGAAGGCGTTGAGCCGCGGGAACGCCATGTCGCGCGAGCCGATCAGCAACGGGACCAGGAAGTTGCCGAAGCCCGAGAGGACGGGCGCCGCGTACCACATGATCATGGTCAGCCCGTGCATGGTGAAGAGCTGGTTGTAGGCCTCGGGCGACAGCGTCCGGCGCTCGGGCCCGATGAGCTGCACGCGTATCACGATCGCCTCCACGCCGCCGACCAGCAGGAAGAGGAGCGCGGTGACCAGGTAGCGGCGCCCGATCTTCTTGTGGTCGACCGTGGTCAGCCAGCCCCAAAGCGTCGGCGGCCCCGACCAGGCCTCCTCCAGGCGCTGGGCGAGCAGCTCGTCGGAGGTGGGGGAGGGGGGGACATCCGCGGCGCTGGCGGCGGTCATGGGCATGCGGTCCTCCCCAAGTAGTCACTTGCCCCAGCGTCGCAAGAGCGGAGCCGACCTGAATCGTGGAGATGGCGCGCCGCTGACTTTTTCGCGGGCGGCGTTACCTCTACTCTGCGTGCGCGCGCTGCGACTCGGAGACCGCTTCCTCGATCCCGGCACCGTGGCCCGGTCGATCGCGCTCGGCGCCGCGGTGCTGGCGGCGGGGGTGTGGCTCGGTCATCGGCTCGATCCGACCTGGGCCGAGGCCGGCGGGGGGCGATGGGCCCCGGGGCGGGTCGCCGACTTCGCGGCCACCGATCAGGACGGGCGGGCGGTCTCCCGGGCCGATCTGGCCGGGCACCGGTGGGTCGCCGACTTCATCTTCACGAGCTGCGCCGGCATCTGTCCGACGCTCACGGCCCGGCTGGCGGCGCTCCGGCGCCGGGTCGCCGATCCGGCCGCGCGCTTCGTCTCCTTCTCGATCGATCCCGACCGCGACACGCCGGCGGTGCTCCAGGCGTACGCGGCGCGCTGGGGCCCCCGGGATCCCCGCTGGCGGCTGCTGCACGCCGACGCGGCGACGCTCGCCCGCGTCGCCGCCAGCCTGGGGGCGCGGGGCGCCGGCGGCCTGCACAACGATCGGTTCTTCCTCGTCGACGACGCCGGCTTCGTCCGCGGCGGCTTCGCCAGCGGCGATCCGGGGATCGGGCGGTGGCTCGAAGGCGCGTCGCCGCCGCGCGAGTAGCTACCGCCGGGGCGGGAGCGTGACCACGAAGACGCAGCCCTTGCCGGGCAGGTTGCGGACGTGGACACCGCCGCCGTGGGCCTCGATGGCCTGGCGGGCGATCGCAAGGCCCAACCCGAGGCCGCCCCCTTCGTTGCGGCCACGCACGAAGGGGCTGAAGAGCTCGTCGATCTTGCCGCCGGGGAGACCGCCGCACTGGTCCTCGACCTCGATGGTCACGCCGGCGTCGCTGGGGCCGCACCGCATCTCGACCTCCGCGCCGGGCGGGCTGTACTTGATCGCGTTCTGAACGAAGTTGGCGAGCGCCGAGGTGAGGAGCTGGCGGTCGACCGAGCCTTGCAACGCGGGGTCGGCGCGGATGGCGATGCGCGTCCCCTTGGCCACCGCGTCGACGGTAGCCGAGGCCTCCACCTCCTCGAGCAGTTGCCGGAAGTGGGTCGGCTCCGGCGAGAGCGTGAGGCCGGACTTCAGCCGGACCTCCGAGAGGGAGCGGTCGACGAGCCCCCGCAGGCGCGTGAGGCTGCGCTCGAGGACGTTGCTGGTCCGGCCGCCGAGCCCCACTTGCCCTCTCCGGAGCGCGTCGAAGGCGAGCATCGCGGAGGCGATCGCGTTTCGCAGCTCGTGGGCCACGAACCCCAGGTGCTCCGTCGCCTTCTGATTGGTCTGCCGATCGCGCTCGAGCTCGTGCTCGCTCGAGTAGCCGGCCACCGCGGCGGCGATGGCCTCGTCGAGGATCTGGTTGAGGATCTGAAACTCCTGCGCCGTGATGGCGCCGTCCTTCTTGGCCAGCTCGGTGATGGAATTACAGAGGGCGCCGTAGTCGTGCACCAGTTGCGTGATCGTGAAGCCGAGGCGCAGGCGCTGCAGACCGTGCGCCGAGGCCGCCTCCTCGTGCGCGGTCGCCGCGGTCTGGCGCGGCAGGCCCGCTTGCTGGCGGAGGCGCGCGATCACCTCTTCATAGAGCTCGGGCAAGCTGTCCAGGATCTCGTCGTCGGTCCCCTCCGGGCTCCCCTGGGCGATCTCACCGATCGTGCGCCTGAGGATCGCGTCGCGATTTTCATCCAGAAACCGATGCAGAGGCACGACGGTCGAAAGTAAGCGCGTCGTCCTCCGACACAAGCGGCGGCGGGGGGCTCGCGTTCGGGCTCAGGCCGCCAGCAGGTCGCGCGTCTGCAGGTGGACGAGCGCCGCGTAGTGGCCGCCCGCCCGGAGCAGGCCCGCGTGGGTGCCGCTCTCCACGATCCGGCCGTCGCGCAGGACCACGATCCGGTCCGCGCGCACCACGGTGGTGAGGCGGTGCGCCACCACGAAGGTGGTCCGCCCGGCCAGCAGCCGATCGAGCCCCGCCTGCACCTCGGCCTCGGCCTCGGCGTCGAGCGCCGAGGTCGCCTCGTCGAGCACCACGATCGGCGGGTCCTTGAGCAGCGCCCGCGCGATGGCGATCCGCTGCCGCTGCCCGGTCGAGAGCAGGCCGCCGCGCTCGCCGACGAAGGTGTCGTAGCCGCCGGGGAGCGCCTCGATGAAGCCGTGCGCGTTGGCGGCCCGGGCGGCCGCGGCGATCTCGGCGGCGGTCGCCTCCGGCTTGCCGTAGGCGATGTTGGCGCTGACGGTGTCGTCGAACAGCAGGCCGTCCTGCAGCACCACGCCGATCTGCCGCCGCAGCGAGCGCTGGGTGAAGTCCCGGATGTCGACGCCGTCGATCTTGATCGCCCCGCGCTCGGGGTCGTGCAGCCGCTGCAGGAGGCTCATCAGCGTGGTCTTGCCGCCGCCGCTGGGTCCGACCAGCGCCACCGTCTCGCCCGGCGCGACGCGCAGGTCGATCCCCTGCAGGACCGGGCGGCCGGCGCGGTAGCCGAACCCGACCTCCTCGAACACCACCTCGCCGCGCAGCGGGCTCGCCTCGCGGGCGTGGGCGGCGTCGGGCACCCGGTCCTCCGCTTCGAGGATGGTGAAGACGGTCTCGAACGACACCGCCGCCCGCCGCATCGTCTGGTAGAGGCCGGTCAGCCCCTGGACCGGGGTCACCAGGCCGGCCAGGTATCCGAGGAAGGCGAGCAGCGTCCCCACGCTCAGGTGGCCGCTGAGGGTCAGGTAGCCGCCGTAGGCCAGGACCAGCACGCGGGCGCAGCCGGCGATGGCGTTCTGGATCCCGCCCACCCGGGTGTCGAAGGCGATCCCCTCGGCGACGAGATCGTTCGCCGCGTCCACCTCGCGCATGAAGCGCTCCTTCTCCTGGTGCTCCATCGCGAAGCTCTTGACTGTGGCGATGCCGCCCAGCACTTCGTTGAAGCGGGCGTAGATGCGCCGCCAGCGGTCGAGCAGCGCGTGGTCGCGGGCGGTCTGGATGGGCGCGGCGCGGACGCCCAGCAGCGCGGGGACCGCCAGGAACGCCAGCACGCAGAGGGTGATCGGCCCGTCGAGCCGCGCCATCATCGCCGCCGAGAGCCCGAGGTAGAGCAGGGTGGGGAGCAGCTTGAACAGCAGGTCGGCGAAGGTGCTGGCCAGCCCCTGCACGCCGCGATCGAGGCGAGTCATCACGCTCCCGGCCGACTCGCCCTGGTGGTACGAGAGCGGCAGCGCGTGCAGCCGCCCCACGGTGGCGTCGAGCAGCGCCCGCTGCACGCCGAGGCGCGCGCGCCAGCCGAAGCGGTTGGCCAGCGCGTCCAGGACCTCGCGCCCGACCAGGACCGAGGCCAGCGCGGCCGAGCCGAGCACCAGCGCCCGCCGGCCGTCATGGCGCGAGAGGCCGTCGACCAGCGCGCGCAGCACCAGCGGCTCGACGGAGGCCAGCACCGAGACCACCAGGGTCAGCCCGACGGCGACCACGATGGCGCCGCGGTGGGCGGCGGCGAAGGAGAGCGCGCGGCGCGCGCGGCGCCAGCCGGTCGGACGGTCGGACGTTGGGGCGGGGTGCTGCGGGGACGACATCTCGTTGCGCCCGCTGTCGCCGGCGCGCCTGCGAAAATTTCGTAGAGCACTGTACGGGACGCGATCGCGAATTGCCAACGCTTCGCCCGTGCGCACGTTGCGGCCGTGCCTCCCGCCGCTCGAGCTCGCCGCGGCCGGCCGCCGAGCACCGTCGCGCTCGCGACCCTGGTCGCCTCGGCCTGTGTGGGGTGCGTGCTCTGGCGGGGGAGCCCGCCGGCGCCGGCGCCCAAGCCGCCGCCGTTCGTGGTCGTGCCGCTCGGCCTCTGCGAGGACTACCCGGAAGAGTCGCGGTCCATCGAGGAGGTCCGTCGCGACCTCGCGCTGCTCGAGCAGGCCGGGGTCCACGTCCTCCGGGTCTCGTTCGGCTGGGACGGCCTCGAGCCCGAGCGTGGCCGGTTCGAGCTCGCCTTCTGGGACGCCTTCGTCGCCGCCACGTCCGCGGCCGGCGTTCGCGTCATCCCCTACGTGGCTTACACGCCCCGCTGGGAGGCGCCCGCGGGCGCCGACGACTACTGGCGGCGCCCGCCGCGGGACCTCGACGCCTTCGCGGAGGCGATGCGCGTGCTCGCCGCGCGCTACCGCGGGCGGATCGGCTCCTGGGAGATCTGGAACGAGCCCGACAACCCCGACTTCTGGCGGGGGAGCGTCGCCGAGTACGCTGCCCTCTTGTCCGCGGGCGCGCGGGCGGTGCGGGCGGCCGATCCCGACGCCAAGGTGGTGCTGGGCGGGATCGCCGGCCACCCGGAGTTCGCGGCCGAGGTGCTGGCGCGCCCCGAGCTCGCCGGGCTGGTCGACGTGGTGAACGCCCACGCGTACTTCGAGACCTGGAACCCCCGGCCGACGGAGGAGCTGCCGAGCTACGTGGCCGCCTTCGCGCCGGCGCTGGCGGGCGGCGCGCGCCCGCTCTGGCTGGCGGAGGTCGGCTACAGCGACCACCGGCGGGACGGCGTCGTCTCGGCCGACGTCCGGGCGCGGTTCGGCTACGAGCACACGCCGCCCTTCCAGGCCGTCGAGCTGGTCCGCACCGTCACGCTCGCGCTCACCCGCCCCGAGGTGGCGCTCCTGGCCTGGTACGAGGTGAAGGACCCGCCGCCGGAGGCGCCCGTCATCGGCGACGACAACAACCGCCACCTGGGGGTGGCGTTCTCCGACTGGCGCCCCAAGCCCGCCCTGGCGGCGCTGGCGCTGGTGGCGCGCCTGTTCGGCGGCGGCTTCCAGCGGCTCGACGATCGCCTGCAGGTGGTCCGGCCGGCCGGCTCGCGCGCCGAGGTCCACGCCTTCCTGACCGCGGCCCATCAGGCGGTCGCCGTCGCCTGGCTCCCCACCGTCGTCCCGGGGGCGGCTCCCGGCGACGGCCGGGCGGCCGACGCGCGGGTCGAGCGGCTCTCACTCACGTTGCCGCTGGTCCCGGCGGGCGCGGCGCGCGCGCTGGACGCCGAGGGGC
>DASZVW010000272.1:0-1604 GCA_035546895.1 Polyangia bacterium | reverse complement strand
GGGCGCGAGGTGCTGGTCGGCCTCTGCCTGGGGTTCGTGGCCGCGGCCGCCTTCCGGGCGGCGGAGATCGCCGGCCGCCTCGGCGACACCCTGCGCGGCGCGAACGTCGCCGAGATCCTGGTCCCCACCGCGGAGGAGCGCTCGAGCCCGCTGGGCGTCCTCTACCTCCTGGCGGCCACGCTGGTCTTCCTGCAGATCGGCGGCGTCGCCCGCCTGGCGGACGCGCTGTGCGAGAGCTACCGGGTGCTCCCGATCGGCGGCGGGCTCGACGTCGGCGCCGCGCACCGGGCGGCGGCGCTGGTGACGATCGCCTCGGCCCGCCTCATCGCCGCCGGCGTGGCGCTGGCGGCGCCGGTCATCGTGGCGCTCTGGCTGACCGACCTGGCGCTGGGGCTGGTGGCCCGCGCCGCGCCCCAGGTGCCGGTCTACTTCGTCGGCCTGCCGCTCAAGGGGCTGCTGGCGATCGGTCTGGTGCTGGTCGGCCTGGGGTCGCTGGAGGCCGCGCTGGCCGGCGACCTCGCGGCCTGGCTCCGCCTGGTCGGGCGCACCGCCGCCGCGTTCGGGCGCTGAGGCCGCCGCCTCGTCGGCGCGCCGCCGGACGGGTTCGATGGACGCCGTACGGGCCGTCGCTTATGCTGCGCCCCATGTCGCGCTCCGCCCGCCTGCTGGCCTTCGCCGCCGTCGCTTCCGTCACCGCCCTCCCGGCCGTCGCCGGGGCGCAGATGCTCCAGGGGCCGCCGATGCCGCTGGTGGTCGATCTCGCCAAGACCCCGCTCGGCAGCTGGGCCAAGTACGACATGTCGATCGGGAGCCTGCCGCCCATGTCGCTCAAGCTGGCGCTCGTCGACCGGAACAGCAAAGGCAACGTCGTCGAGTCGCAGTCCACCGGCGGGCTGGCGGCGAAGGCCGGCAACGTCGTCACCCAGATGACGCTGGCGTCCGGGCAGGACGCGGACGTGCGCCAGATGGTGGTCCAGGTCGGCGCCAACGATCCGATGGAGAAGCCGCTGGCGCCGGAGCAGACGCACCAGTTCACCAAGCCCAACCCCAAGACCTTCGTGAAGGTCGAGACGGTGAAGGTGCCGGCCGGCTCCTACAAGGCGAAGCACTACCACGACTCGATGGGCCAGGGGGACACGGTCGACTTCTGGGTCTCGGAGAGCGTGGCGCCGCTCGGCCTCATCAAGGTCGAGATGACCCAGAAGGGGAACCCGATGATCAGCGGTCCGATCAAGATGGAGCTGGCGGGCGTCGGCAAGGGGGCCAAGCGGCTCATCACCAAGGCGCCCAAGCCCTACGACGAGGCGGCGCTCATCAAAGAGATGTCGGGCGGCGCCGCGGCGCCGGCGCCGGCCGGCAAGTAGCGGCGCCCGCGCGGCGAGGGCGGGGTGGCCGCGTCCGGGGAGCCGACCGAGGAGCCGACCCAGAAGCGCCTCGAGGAGGCGCGCGGGCGGGGCGAGGTCGCGTACAGCCGCGACCTGGTCTCGGCGGCGGCCATGACGGCCGCGCTGGTGGCGCTGATCGCCGGCGGCCCCGAGAGCCTGGCGCGGCTGCTCGGGTACTGGAAAGAGGCGCTGGCGGCGGCGCCGGCGGGCGGGGCGCCG
>DASZVW010000271.1:0-7116 GCA_035546895.1 Polyangia bacterium | reverse complement strand
GCCCGGTCCGCTCGGCTCGCTGCTCATCGTCGCGGATTATGCCAGGAACCGCGCCGCCGGCGGCGGCCCTTCGCGGCGGGGCGCAACACGCCGTTGACATCCGGTGCGCGGCCGGGGCACGCTCGCCCCGTTTTTACGCGGGGAGCCTACACGATGACGAACATTGGAAAGTGGTTGTCGCGGTTGTTGCTGGCGGGCCTGACGGCCGCTTCCGTGGCCGGGTGCGTTCAGCAGGACGAGAAGCAGAACGAGACGCCCGCGCCGCCGCCCCCCGCCCCGCCGCCCGAGCCGGCGCGCGCCGCGGTGACCATCGATCCCAAGGTCAGCTACGCGCTGGCGACCTCCGGCGGCAAGTGCCTGCAGTTCGGCGGCGGCAGCAAGGAAGACGTCGCCCAGGCCGAGATCGCCACCTGCAACGACTCGCCCGCGCAGCAGTTCAAGCCGCAGGCGATCCCCGGCGGCTACTACACGTTCGTCAACGTGAACAGCGGCAAGTGCCTCGACGTCTCGGCCTTCGCGATGAGCGACTCGGCCAAGGTGCAGCAGTACCAGTGCAACGGCGGCGCGAACCAGAACTGGATCATCGCCGCCGCCGGTCCAGGGATGATCCGCCTGGTCGCGCGCCACAGCGGCAAGGTGCTGGCCGTGACCGGCGCGGGCGCGGCCGACGGCACCGTGGTCGGCCAGCAGAGCTGGACCTCGGCCCCCAACCAGCAGTTCAAGCTGAAGGGCCCGGCCACCGCCGAGCCGGAGGCGAGCGGCGCCGGCGGCGCGCCCGGCGCCGCGGGCAAGAAGAAGGCGAAGGGGAGCAAGCACGCCGACGCCAAGGCCGAAGGAAAGCCCGAGGCCAAGGCCGCGGCGAAACCGGCCGCCAAGTAGGCGCCGCGGCCGACGCTTACGCGCCGAGGAAGCGCTCGGCGTCGATGGCCGCCATGCACCCGGTGCCGGCGGCGGTGATCGCCTGGCGGTAGACGTGGTCGGCCACGTCGCCGCAGGCGAACACACCCGGGATCTTGGTGGCGGTCGACCCGGGCTTCACCTTCAGGTAGCCGGCGGCGTCCATGTCCAGCAGGCCGCGGAACAGCCTGGAGTTCGGCTCGTGGCCGATGGCCACGAACACGCCGCCCGCCGCCAGCACGCGGACCTCGCCCGAGCGGGTGTCGCGCAGCTTGACGCCGGTGACCCCCGGCCGCGGCAGCTCGCCCAGGATCTCCTCGATGACCGCGTTGGTCACCAGCTCGATCTTCGGGTTGTTGCTGGCCCGCTCGAGCATGATCTTCGAGGCGCGGAACTCCTCGCGCCGGTGAACGATGCTCACCTTGGTGGCGAAGCGGGTGAGGAAGTTCGCCTCCTCCATCGCCGTGTCGCCGCCGCCGACGACGACGAGGTCGCGCCCCTTGAACAGCGCGCCGTCGCAGGTAGCGCAGGCCGAGACGCCGTAGTTCTGGAACTTCTGCTCCGAGGGGATCCCCAGCCACTTGGCCGAGGCGCCGGTGGCGATGATGACCGTCTCGGCGAGCAGGCTCCCCTCGGTCGAGGTCAGCTTGAAAGGGCGCTCGGCGAAGTCGACCGCGGTCACGTCCGCGGTCACCACCCGGGTGCCGAACCGCTCGGCCTGCGCCTTGAACAGCTCCATCAGCTCGGGCCCCTGCACCCCCTTGGGGAAGCCCGGGTAGTTCTCCACCTCGGTGGTGATCATCAGCTGGCCGCCGGGGAGCGTGACCGGCTCGATCGCCGCGCCGCCCCCCTCGAACAGCACCGGCTCGAGGTTGGCGCGGCCGGCGTAGATCGCCGCCGTGTAGCCGGCCGGGCCGGAGCCGATGATCGCGACCTTGGTTCTCTCGGGGAGCGGCATGGGGGACATTTTCGAGCCTCGATTCTTTAGTTGGATGCCCGGCCCCTGGCAATCGGTTTCAGCGCCGCCGCCAGAGGCCGCTGCGCCCGCCGGCCTTCTCCTCCAGGCGGAGCGCCGCGATCTCCACCCCCCGCTCGGCCCCCTTGACCATGTCGTAGACGGTCAGCGCGGCGGCGCCGGCGGCCAGCATCGCCTCCATCTCCACCCCGGTCCGGTCGACGGCCCGGGCGGTCGCCCGGACGCGGACCCCGGGGAGCTTCCGGTCGACCGCCAGGTCGACGTCGCACCCGGTGAGCCGGACCGGGTGGCAGAGCGGGATCAGCTCGGGCGTCCGCCGCGCCGCCATGATCCCGGCCAGCCGCGCCACCGCCAGCACGTCCCCCTTGCCCCGCGCGCCGGTGGCCCGCTCGACGAGCGCCAGCGTCTCCCGCTTCATCTTCACCGCCGCCGAGGCCGTCGCCGTGCGCGCCGTCTCCGGCTTGCCGGCGACGTCGACCATCCGCGCCGCCCCTCGCGCGTCGACGTGCGTGAGGCGGGCCTTCTTCACTCGACCGTTACGCTCTTGGCGAGGTTGCGGGGCTGATCGACGTCGTTCCCCTTGGCCACCGCGATCGCGTAGCTCATGAGCTGGAGCGGCAGCACCGTGAGGAACGGCTGCAGCAGCGCCGGCGCGTCGGGGATCGACAGCACCCGGTCGCACTGCGACGCCAGCTGCTCGTCCCCCTTGGTGCCGATGCCGATGGTGTGGCCGTTGCGGGCGCGCACCTCCTGCAGGTTGGAGAGGACCTTCTCGTAGCCGGGCCCCTGCGGCGCCAGCACCACCACCGGCACCCCGTCGTCGACCAGCGCGATGGGGCCGTGCTTCATCTCGCCGGCGGCGTACCCCTCGGCGTGGATGTACGAGATCTCCTTGAGCTTGAGCGCCCCCTCGAGCGCGATCGGGTAGTTGGTGCCGCGGCCCAGGAAGAGGAAGTCCTTCGCGTAGCGGTACTCGCGCGCCAGCTGCTTGAGATCGCCCAGCGCCTCCAGCGCCTCGGTCATCTTGGTGGGGATGAGCGCCAGCTGCTCGACCAGCTTGGTGGCGGCGTCGGGCTGGAGGTTCCCGCTCCGCCGCCCGACGTGGACGGCGATCAGCGCCAGCGCCGCCAGCTGCGCGGTGAAGCACTTGGTGGAGGCGACGCCGATCTCCGGCCCCGCGTAGGTGTAGAGGACGCCGTTCGAGGCCCGCGGGATGGCGGCGTCGACGACGTTGGAGATGGCCAGCACGCGCGCGCCGCGCGCCCGCGCCTCCTTGACCGCCGCCAGCGTGTCGGCCGTCTCGCCGCTCTGCGAGATGGCGACGATCAGGTCCTCGGGGCCGATCACCGGGTCGCGGTAGCGGAACTCGCTGGCCAGATCGACCTCGCAGGGGATGCGCGAGGTCCCCTCGATGAGGAACTTGCCGACCAGGCCCGCGTGGTACGAGGTCCCGCAGGCGACGATGACGATCCGCCGCAGCCCGCGCGGGTCGACCTCGAACCCCTCGAGATCGGCGTCGTGCGCCTCGAGCAGGAGCCGCCCGCGCAAGGTGTCGGTGATGGCGCGCGGCTGCTCGTGGATCTCCTTGAGCATGAAGTGCGGGTAGCCGCCCTTCTCGGCCTGGGCGGCGTCCCAGGTGATGGTGCGCGGCTGCCGGTCGCGCGGCTTCCCCTCGACGTCGGTGATGACCGCCTTGCCGGCGGTGACCGAGACCACGTCCCCCTCGTCGAGGAAGATCACCTCGCGGGTGTGCTCGAGGATGGCCGGCACGTCGGAGGCGAGGAAGGTCTCCCCCTTGCCGAGCCCCAGCACCAGCGGCGAGGCGTTCTTGGCCGCCGCCAGCTCGCCCGGGTGCTTGTCGGAGATGACCACCAGCGCGTAGGCCCCGTGCACCTGGCGCAGCGCGCGCCGCAGCGCCTCGACCAGGGTGGGGGCCCCGGCGACCAGCGCCTCATCCACCAGGTGGGCGACGATCTCGGTGTCGGTCTCCGAGGCGAACTTGCGCCCCGCCGCCTCCAGCCGCGCCCGCAGCGGCAGGTAGTTCTCGATGATGCCGTTGTGGATGACCGACACGCTGCCGGCCTTGTGCGGGTGGGCGTTGGCCTCGCTGGGGCGTCCGTGCGTCGCCCAGCGGGTGTGCCCGATCCCCAGCGTCCCGTCGGGGGTCTCGCGGGCCACCATCGCCTCCAGCCCGGACAGCTTGCCGCGGCAGCGGAGCACCTGCGTCCCGCGCCCGCCGACCACCGCCACCCCGGCCGAGTCGTAGCCGCGGTATTCGAGCCGCCGCAGCCCCCCGAGGAGGATCGGCGTCGCCTGCTTGGGCCCAACGTACCCGACGATTCCACACATGAGCTGAATCTAAGGCTATCTCATCGCTTTGGCGACTGGCCAGCGCGAAGAACGGCGGCGGTCCCGATTGCGCCCGGCGACGCGCCCGCTTAGCATCGGCGCTTTCATGCGCCTCTCTTTTCGCCCGGACGACTGGACGGAACGCCAGACGGGCCTGTTCGTCATCCTGATCGGCCTCCTCATCTACGTTCCGCTCGCCGGCGCCTACGGCCTCTACGACCCCTGGGAGACGCACTACGGCGAGGTGGCCCGCCAGATGACCGAGCGGGGCGACTACATCAGCCTCTGGTGGCCGGGGGCGCCGCTCGACGCCGACCACTTCTGGTCCAAGCCGGTGCTGTCGTTCTGGATCATGAGCCTGTCGATGCAGCTGTTCGGGCTGCGCCACGCGGCCCCCGGGACCATGGCCCTCTCGTTCCGGCCCGAGTGGGCGATGCGGCTGCCGTTCTGCCTGCTCGGCGTGCTGGGGATGTACGGCATCTACCTCTGCGTCTCGCGCTTCGTGAGCCGGCGGGCCGGGATCTTCGCCGCCCTCGTGACCGCCACCTCGCCGATGTACAGCCTGGTGGCGCGGCAGGCGATGACCGACATGGCCTTCGTGGGGCCGATGACCATGGCCCTGGCGCTGGGGGCGCTGGCGCTGTTCGACGACGAGGACACGCCGCTGCCGCGGCGGCAGGCGCGGCTCGGTCCCTTCAGGCTCGGCTGGCCGCACCACCCGCTGCTGTACCTGGCGGCCGGCCTCTTCACCCTGGTCTCGCTGCCGCAGCTCATCGTCAACGTGGTCCAGCTCCGCTGGGTCTTCACGCTCCGGGGGCACGACTTCTCGCTCCCCGGCGCGCTGGTGATGGTCCCTTACATCGCCGGCTTCCTGGCCTACTTCGGCCTCATCGGGCGGCTGCGGACCAAGCCGGGGCTCTACCTCAACATCGCCGCCACGCTGTGCGGGCTGGCCACGCTGGCCAAGGGGATCGCCGGGCTCGGCCTGCCGGTGATCGTCTTCCTGGCCTACCTGGGGTTCACCTGGAACTGGAGGCGGCTCCGGCGCGCGCAGCTCGGGTTCGCCATCCTGCTGGCGCTGCTGACGGTGGCGGTGGTGGCGGTCCCCTGGCACCACGCGATGCTGGTCCGCCACGGCAAGCCGTTCTGGGACGAGCTCTACGGCGACAACCACTGGCGCCGGCTGGTGGTCGGGCGGCACGGCGATCGCGGGACCTTCGAGTACTTCCTGCGCGAGCTCGGCTACGCGGTGCTCCCCTGGGTGACGCTGGCGCCGGCGGCGCTGGCGGCGATCGTGATGCGGCGGCGCGAGGCGCCCGAGGCCGGTGCCGCCCTGGCGGTCGCGGCGCCCGACACGGCGCACGCCAAGCGGCAGGAGATCTACTGGTTCGGCGCCATCTGGTTCGTGTCGGCCTACGCGCTGGTGTCGCTCTCGGTCACCAAGTTCCACCACTACATCCTGCCGTCGATCCCCGGGCTCGGGATCGTGGTCGGCTGCTTCCTCGACGATCTCTGCGCGCGGCGCGCGACGCGGACCGCGGCCACGGCGGCGGTGGTGGGGATCCCGCTGCTGGCGCTGGTGATGGTCGACCTGGCCTTCGCCCCCAAGGACGCCCAGCACTTCATCTGGCTGTTCTCGTACGACTACATCAACACCCCGCAGGGGCGCCCCTGGCCGCCGGCGCTCGACTTCCGCCCCGCGCTCATCGCCTTCGCGGCGCTGTTCTCGCTGGCCACCCTCGCGCTCGCCTGGCGGCGCCTGCAGCGCTGGGCCGCGGTCGGCCTCTGCGTCCTGGCGGTGGCCTTCACCTACTTCCTGCTCGACGGCTACATGATGAAGGTGACCCCCTACTGGACGCAGAAGGGGCTCATCGCCAGCTACTACAAGCTGCGCGGCTCGCCCGCCGAGCACCTGCTGGTCTGGCAGATGTACTGGCGGGGCGAGAACTTCTACACCGAGAACGAGATCTACGAGGGGCCCAAGGAAGAACGGACGGTCTTCCTCGGCGACCGCAACGTGGAGAACCTGAAGGACTGGATCGCCCACCACCGCGGGCACCGGGCCTTCTTCCTCATCGAGCGGGCCCGGATGAGCCAGCTGCAGGGGATCGTCCCCCCCGAGAGCAAGGCCAGCCTCAAGATCGTCGACGAGAGCAACATGAAGTTCTGCCTGGCCCAGATCCAGCTCTGACGCGGCCGGCCGTTCCTAGCCGCCCGAAATCACGGCCGTAATCGCGCCACGCGGCCGGGCAACCCAGGCGTTGACGGCAGGGGGCGCGGATGGCAGGATTCGCCCTCCCCGGGGGTCCCCCCCCGCGGTCTCGCCGTGCTCAAAGCCCTCACCATATTCAGCGGAAACGCCAACCGCGAGCTCGCGCAGGCGATCTGCCGCTACGTCGAGACGCCGCTCGGCCGCGCCGAGGTGACCCGCTTCGCCGACGGCGAGGTCTACGTCGAGATCAACGAGAACGTCCGCGGCGTGAACTGCTTCGTCGTGCAGCCGACCTGCGCGCCGGCCAATGACAACCTGATGGAGCTGCTGGTGATGATCGACGCGCTCAAGCGCGCCTCCGCCGGGTCCATCATCGCGGTGATCCCCTACTTCGGCTATGCGCGCCAGGACCGCAAGAGCAAGCCGCGCACGCCGATCTCGGCGCGCCTGGTGGCCGACCTGCTGACCGCGGCCGGCGTCGACCGCGTGCTGTCGATCGACCTGCACGCCGGGCAGATCCAGGGGTTCTTCAACATCCCGGTCGATCATCTGTACGCCATGCCCGTCCTGATGGACGAGCTGCGGCTGCGCTTCGCCCAGGACGCGGTGATCGTCTCGCCCGACGCCGGCGGCGTCGAGCGCGCGCGCGCCTACTCGAAGCGCCTCGGCACCAGCCTGGCCA
>DASZVW010000270.1:0-9585 GCA_035546895.1 Polyangia bacterium | reverse complement strand
GGCGCCTGGCCGGCACGCTGGGCGCGCGCGGCGCCGCGCTCGAGCACCGGGGCGCGATCCGCCACGTCTTCACCCACCGCGACGTCACGGCCGAGGTGTTCCGCGTCGAGGTCGCGCGCGCCGGGCGGCCGGCGGCCGATCGCCGCTGGATCGCCGTCGACGGCCTCGCCGAGCTGGGCGTGTCGACGTTCACCAAGAAGACGGTCGCGCTGGGGCTGGCCCCAAAACGGGACAACCCGTCGCTTCGGTCGTAAAAGGAGACGTGGTGCGCGCCGCCGTCTACGCCGTCCTGCTGTTCGCCGCCTGCGCGGCGTCGGGGCAGACCGCGCCGGCGCTGCCGGGGACCTTCGGCTCCGGCGAGCCGCTGCCGGCGCCGGTGGTCCCGGAGCCGGGGAGCGCGGCGTCGACCGCGCCGGCGATCCCCGCGCCGGCCGGCAACGATCCCGGCGGCGACGCCGACTTCGCGGCGGCCAAGGCGCGCTTCGACGCCGGCGACGCGGCGGCGGCGCGGCCGCTCCTGCAGGCGTTCCACGACCAGCACGCGCAGCACCCGGCGCGCCCGGCGGCCGACCTGATGCTGGCGCGGCTGGCGCTGGCCCGCGGCGACGCCGAGACGGCGCGCGGGTTGCTCGAGCCCTTGACCTCGCCGCCGCCCGACGAGGCGACCGGCGCCAGCGCCCGCTACTACCTCGGCCTCGCGGAGGCGCGGCTGGGGCAGTTCGCCCGCGCGCGCGAGCTCCTGCTGCCGTTCCTGCCGCCGGCGGGCGCGGCCGGGCCCGGCGACGAAGCACTCTGCGAGCTGCGCGGCGCGCTCGCCGAGGCGACCGCCGGTGTGGGGGACGCGCCGGCCGCGATCGAGCTCTGGGACGCCTACGCGCGCGGCGGCCGCGAGCCGGAGAAGGCCTACGCGCGCGAGCGGATCGCGGCGCTGGCCGGGAAGCTCGCGCCCGACGTCGCGCTGCAGACCTTCCGCGCGGCGCCGCCCAAGGGGCTGGCGCGGGCGCTCCTCGCCGACGGCGCCGCCGGCGCCCTGCAAGCCCGCGGCGACGCGGCCGGTGCCGCCGAGATCGCCTCGGAGGGGTCGGCGGCGCGCCGCGCGGGCGGCCTCGACACCGACGCCGAGCGGGGGTCCACCCCGGGCGATCCGGCGCGTCTGGGGCTCGAGCTGGCCCTGTCGGGGAAGTTCCAGCCGGTCGGCGAGGCGGCGCTGCGGGCGGCGATGCTGGCCACCGGCGCGCCGGCGGCGTCGGCGATGGAGCTCGAGGTCCGCGATCCGGGCGCCGATCGGGTGCGCGCCCAGCAGCGCCTCGACGACCTGGCGGCCGACGCGGTGATCGGCGTGGTGATGGCCTTCGATCCGCGGGAGGAGGGGGGGATCCCGCTCGGCGGCCGCGACGGCCTGCCGGCGCTGATGCTCGACAACGGCGCGCCGGCGGCGGGGCAGGCCTCGGCCTTCGCGCTGGTGCACTCGTCGGCGGCGCGGGCGGCGGCGCTGGCCACGACGGCGCTCGGGCTCGGCGCGCGCAGCTTCGCGCTGGTCGGCCCCGACACCTCGGTCGGCAAGGCGCTGCGGGCCGCGTTCAAGAAGGCGGTCGCCGACGGGGGCGGCCGGGTGACCGCCGACGTCAGCTACCCGCCCGGGTCGACCTCCTTCGGCGGGGTGGTGGCGGCGGTCAAGAAGACGCAGCCGCAGGTGGTGTTCGTGGCCGACGGCGCCGACCGGCTGGAGCTCGTCGCCCCCGCGCTGGCGGCGGCCGATCTGTGGGCCGCCCCCTGGGGGGCCGCGCGGCCGGCGGGGGCGCCGGGCAAGCCGAAGCCGCGCAACGTGCTGCTGCTGTCGACGGCGGCCGATCTCTCGCCGCGCCTCCTGCAGAGCGCGGGGCGCTACGTCCAGGGGGCGCTGCTGGCGCCGGGGTTCTACGCCTCCGCCGCCGACCCGCGGGCGCGCGGGTTCGTCGACGCCTACCGCGCGGCCTACGGCCAGGACCCGCACGCCACCGAGGCCTACGCCTACGACGGGGTCAATGCCGTCCGCGCGGCGATCGCCGCCGGGGCGCGCACCCGCGCCGACTTGACCCGGGCGCTGGGCGAGGGGACCTTCCCGGGGCTGACCGGCGCGCTGCGCTTCGGCCCCACGCACGAGCGGGCCGACGCCCCCGTCGTCTACGTCGTCGACGGCGAGGAGATCAAGCCGCTCCGCTGACGGCGCAGGCGGCGGTGACCCAGCCGGCGCGCGCGTCGTAGCGGGAATCGGCGCGGCGGGAGACCATCGCCGGGATGCCCAGCCCGCCCGCGGCCTCGCGGAACTCGGCCCCCTCGCCGGCGACGTGGTCGAGGTAGCGCAGGCAGGTCCGCTCGGCGACCTTGCCGATCAGCGCGGCCAGCAGCTCCTTGCGGCGGGCGAGCGGGACCGCGCGCAGGTCGTGGCCGTCGAGGTACGGCAGGTCGAAGAGGTAATAGGTGAGGGCGGCCGGGCCTTCGCCGGCCAGCGTCCGCGGCAGCGCCCTGGGATCGGCGTGGCCGTCCGGCCCCACCGCGGCCAGGATCCCGTCGACGAGCAGCGTGGCCGACGGCAGCAGGCGGACGGCGTCGGCCACCGCCCGGCGCTTGCGCTCGGCCGCCGGCGCCAGCGCGGCGCCGGTGGGGCCGAAGAGGCGCACCTCGCCGCCCGCGCTCCGCGCCAGCAGCCGCTCGCCGGGGACGGAGATCTCGTGCAGCCAGCCGGCGCCCGCGGGCGGGGCCTTCCGCGCGGCGGGCCTGGGCGGCCGGAGGGTGGCTGGGAAGGGGGCCGCCTTGGCGCCGGGGACGCCGCCCAGCTCGAGCTGCGCCCGGTTGGAGTGCCAGACGTGCGAGCGGTCGGCGGCGATCTCCTCCAGCGTCCGCCGGGTGGCGACGCTCTCGGGGCGCTCGTCGGTGACGACGCCCGCCGCCTCGTCGCGGACCTCGGCGTCCCGCTCCTTGATGAGCAGCCACGCGCGCCCGTCGTCGGCGCCGCCGCGCGGCCCGCGCGGCTTCATGCGAACCAAGGCGAATCCGCCGCGCAGCTTGGTCCCCTTCAAGGAAAACTTGAGGTTCCCGGCGGCGAGCTCGGCGTGCGGGTCGCCCCCCAGCGGCTCCCAGGTCCCCCGGTCCCAGAGCAGGACGGTCCCGCCTCCGTACTGGCCCTTGGGGATGATACCCTCGAAGTCGGCGTAGGCCATCGGGTGGTCCTCGGTCTGCATCGCCAGCCGCTTCACCTTGGGGTCGAGGCTCGGCCCCTTGGGGACCGACCAGCTCTTGAGGACGCCTTCCAGCTCCAGCCGGAAGTCGTAGTGCAGGCGGGTGGCGGCGTGCTTCTGGATGACGAACTGGCGCGCGCGCGTCGCCGACGCCGCCGGCCGGTCGGCGGCCGCCTGGCCGGGCGGCTCGCGGGTGATCGAGAAGTTTCGCTTCCGGTTGTATTCGTCGAGGCCCATTCCGTCCCTGCGCCGGTCGTCTGGTCTATGTTAATAACCCTCCCCATGCGGATGTCCCAGACCCTGATCCCGACGCTCAAGGAAGCCCCCGCCGAGGCGGAGGTCCCCTCGCACATCTTCATGGTGCGCGGCGGCTACCTGCGCAAAGTGGCGGCCGGCGTCTATTCGTTCCTGCCGCTCGGCTGGCGCGTCGTGAAGAAGGTGGAGAAGATCATCCGCGAGGAGCTGGACCGCGCCGGTTGCTCGGAGGTCTTCCTGCCGGCGGTCATCCCCGCCGAGCTGTGGCAGGAGTCGGGGCGCTGGGAGAAGTACGGCGACCAGCTGCTGCGGTTCAAGGACCGCAAGGGGGGCGACTTCGTGATCGGTCCGACCCACGAGGAGGTCATCTGCGCGCTGGTCCGCAGCGACGTGCGGAGCTGGCGCCAGCTGCCGCTGAACCTGTATCAGATCCAGACCAAGTTCCGCGACGAGCTGCGGCCGCGCGCCGGGCTCATGCGCGGGCGCGAGTTCATCATGAAGGACGGCTACTCGTTCCACGTCGACGAGGCCGACACCCAGCGCGAGTACAAGAAGATGTACGACACCTACGCGCGCATCTTCACCCGCTGCGGCCTGGCGTTCCGGGCGGTGGAGGCCGACACCGGGAACATCGGCGGCTCCTCGTCGCACGAGTTCCAGGTGCTGACCGAGACCGGCGAGGACGCGCTGGTGGCCTGTGACACCTGCGACTACGCGGCCAACGTCGAGCAGGCGGTGGCGCGGCACCTGGAGGTCAAGCCGAACGCCACCCAGCAGGTGAAGAAAGTGGCCACCCCGGGCAAGCACACCATCGCCGAGGTGTCGGGCTTCTTCGGCGTGCCGCCGGAGAAGCTGGTGAAGACGCTGGTCTACCTGGCCGACGGGCAGCCGATCGCGGTGATGGTGCGCGGCGACCGCGACGTCAACGAGATCAAGCTCGGCAAGGCGCTGGGGGCCGACACGCTGGCGCTGGCCGGCGACCTGGTGGTCAAGGAGGTGACCGGCGCGCCGGTCGGCTTCGCGGGGCCGGTCGGGCTCAAGAAGCCCGTCCCCGTCTACGTCGACGTGGAGGTCGCCTCGCTGTCCGACTTCGTGGTGGGCGCCAACGAGAACGACGCCCACCTGACCGGCGTCAACCTGGGGCGCGACTTCACGCCGACGGCGGTGGGCGACTACCGGACCGCCGCCGCCGGCGACGCCTGCGCCCGCTGCGACCAGGGGCACCTCAAGGCCTACCGCGGGATCGAGGTCGGCCAGGTCTTCTTCCTGGGCACCAAGTACTCGAAGCCGATGGGGGTGAGCTTCCTCGACGTCGACGGGCTGGAGAAGCCGGCGGTGATGGGGACCTACGGCATCGGCGTCACCCGCATCGTCGCCTCGGCGATCGAGCAGAACCACGACAAGGACGGCATCGTCTGGCCGGTGCCGCTGGCGCCGTTCGAGGTGACGGTCCTCGAGTTGCAGCAGGACGACGACAACGTCATCGCCACCGCCAAGCGGATGTACGAGGAGCTGGCGGCGGCCGGGATCGACGTCCTCTACGACGACCGCGACGAGCGGGCGGGGGTGAAGTTCAAGGACGCCGACCTGATCGGGATCCCGTTCCGCATCGCGGTCGGCAAGAAGGGGGTGGCCGAGGGGGTGGTCGAGCTCAAGCGGCGCAACGGCAGCGAGGTCCGCAAGCTGAAGATCGACGAGGCGGCCCGGATCGTGGCCGACGAGGTCCGGAAGGAGCGCACCTGATGTCCGCGGGCAAGCGGCCGCCGAACGTCCCCGCGCGCGAGCGGGTCATCGTCGCCCTCGACGTCCCCGACTGCGCGGCGCTGAAGGCGCTGCTCGACAAGCTCGACGGGCGGCCGGCGTTCTACAAGGTCGGGCTCGAGCTGTTCGTGGCCGAGGGGGAGCGGGCGGTGGAGCTGGTGCGGGCGCGCGGCGGCAAGGTCTTCCTCGACCTCAAGCTGCACGACATCCCGGAGACGGTGGCGCGCGCGGTCGCCTCGGCGGCGCGCGTGCAGGCCGACCTGCTGACGCTGCACACCTCGGGCGGCTACGAGATGCTGGCCCGCGCGGCCCAGGCGGCCGCCGGGAAGGTCAAGCTGCTCGGGGTGACGGTGCTGACCAGCCTGGCCGAGGACGACCTGCGCGCCGAGGGGGTCGAGCAGACCATCCCCGAGATGGTCCGCGCCCGCGCCCGCATCGCCGCGCGCGCCGGGATCGACGGCCTGGTCTGCTCGCCGCACGAGATCGAGGCGGCGCACGGCGCGGCCCCCGGGCTGCTCATCGTGGTGCCGGGGATCCGCCCGGCGGGCGGGGCCAAGAAGGACGACCAGAAGCGGGTGGCCACCGCGGGCCAGGCGATCACCAGCGGCGCCGACTACCTGGTGGTCGGCCGCCCGGTGCGCGACGCCGCCGATCCGGCGGCCGCCTTCGAAGAGCTGGTCCGCGAAGTCGAAGCCGGCGTGTGAGCGACGGCGGCGACGCGCAGCGCATCGTCTTCGGCGTCCGGCCCGTCGAGGAGTTGATCCGCGCGCGGCCGCGCGAGGTGAGCGTGGTCTACGTCGCCGAGGGGACCCGCTCGCCGGAGATCGAGCGCGCCGTGCAGGCGGCCAAGGAGCGCGGGGTGGCGGTCGAGACCCGCCCGCGGCGCCTGGTCGCCGAGATGGCCGGCGGCGGCGTCCACCAGGGGCTGGTGGCGGTGACCGGGCGCTTCCGCTACGTGACGATCGACGACATCCTCGCGGCGGCGACGGCGGCCAACCAGCCTCCGCTGGTCGTGCTGCTCGACGGGATCACCGACCCGCACAACCTGGGGGCCATCGTCCGCAGCGCCGAGGTGCTGGGGGCGCACGGGGTGGTGATCCCGGCGCGGGGCGCGGCGCCGGTGACGGCCGGCGCGGTGAAGGCCTCGGCGGGCGCGACTGAACGCGTGCGCATCGCCGAGGTGCAGAACCTCCTGCGCATCATCGACTACCTGCGCGAGCGCGGCCTCGCCGTGCTGGGCGCGGGCGCCGGCGACGGCGCGCGCCTCGACAAGGTCGACCTCACCGGTCCAATCGGCCTGGTCATCGGCGCCGAGGGGAAGGGGATGCGCGAGGCGGTCGCCCGCCGCTGCACGGGCCTCTTCCACATCCCGCAGCGGGGGACGGTCTCGTCGCTCAACGCCTCGGTCGCCGCCGCCATCGCCCTCTACGAGGTCGCCCGCCAGCGCGGGTGGTAAAGTAACCGCAACATCATCTCGCCCCGTCCGATGTCGGGAGAAATGGGAGCGGTCATGACCAACCTGGCTCTGTGGAACAGCGCAGACATGGACAACGCGGCCTCGGGCCTCATCAACCCCGGGGACGTTCGCCGCCAGGACGTCGAGGCGCTCGTCGACACCGGCGCCACGACCCTGGTCCTCCCCATCGACGTCTGTCGCCGGCTCGGATTGCGACCGTTCCGGACCACGCAGGTGGAGCTGGCTGACGGCAGCCTCTGCGAGATGACCTGGGTCCGAGGCTTGTGGATCGAGATCCTGGGGCGCGGGATGAGCTGCGACGCGCTGGCGGCGCCCGAAGGGACCACCCCGTTGATTGGGCAGATCCCGCTCGAGGGCCTGGACCTGGTGGTCGATCCGCGATCGCGCGAGATACGAACGAATCCGGAGCACCCGGACGGCCCGCTCTACTACGCTCGGCGCGCGGCCTAGCGCGCATCTGGCAAAAACGCCGGGCCTGCTGCTAAACTGCGCGGCCCGGAGGTTCCAAGAGAGATGTCGTCACGTATCCCTGTCGCCGTGGTGGGTGCCACCGGCCTCGCCGGACAACAGTTCCTGGCGTCGCTGGCCGGCCACCCGATGTTCGAGATCCGCAAGCTGGCGGCGTCGAGCCGCTCGGCCGGCAAGAAGCTCGCCGACGCGGTGAAGGACGACAAGGGGGCCTCGAAGTGGCACTGCACGGAGCCGCTCTCGGCCGAGCACGCCGGCCTCACCGTCGAGGACTCGGCGCACATGACCACCGACGGCGTGCGGCTGGTCTTCTCGGCCGTGGAGGCCGACGTGGCCAAGGAGCTCGAGCCCCGCTGCGCGGCCGCGGTGCCGGTCATCTCCACCGCCAGCGCCTTCCGCTACGAGCCCGACGTGCCGGTGTTCCTCCCGGGCGTCAACTGGGACCACGCCGCGCTCATCGACGTGCAGCGCAAGAAGCGCGGCTGGAAGGGGTTCGTCTCGCCCGGCCCGAACTGCACCACCGTCGGCCTGGCGATGACGCTCAAGCCGCTCGACGACGCCTTCGGCGTCTCGCGGGTCATCATGACCTCCATGCAGGCGCTCTCGGGCGCCGGCCGCTCGCCGGGCGTCTCGGCGATGGACATCCTCGACAACATCGTCCCCTACATCCCCAAGGAAGAAGAGAAGGTCGAGCGCGAGACGCACAAGATCCTCGGCAAGCTCCAGGGCGGCGAGATCGTCCCCGCGCCGGTGGCGGTGTCGTGCACCTGCACGCGCGTCAACGTGATGGAGGGGCACACCGAGTCGGTGTTCGTCGAGCTGAAGAAGAAGGCCGACCTCGACGCCGTGAAGGCCGCCTGGCGCGGGTTCGGCGCCGACCTGGCGGGGCTGGAGCTGCCGTCGGCCCCCCAGCACCTCATCTCGGTGAGCGACGACCCGTTCCGCCCGCAGGTCCGCCTCGACCGCGACGCGGAGGGGGGGATGTCGACGGTGGTCGGCCGCCTCCGCCCGGACCCGGTGCTGGCGAACGGCATCAAGTACCTGCTGGTCTCGCACAACACCCGCATGGGCGCCGCCCGCGGCGCCATCCTGGTCGCCGAGTACCTGACCAAGAAGGGCTACATCAAGTAGCCGGCGATGGCCGCCGTCCCCCGTATGCGATGGGGCATACTGGAGGGATGGGACGCACGCAGGCGATCGATACGTCGGCGACGGCAGAGGCGCGTCTATTCGCGGGCTATCGGGCCATGGAGCCCTGGCAGAAGCTCCGCCTCGTCAGCGAGCTCTCCGCCGCGAGCTATCAGCTGGCGGCCGCGGGGATCCGGATGAGGAGGCCGCGAGCCTCGGACGATGAGATCCGGCTCATCTTGGCCGCGCGGCGGCTCGGTCCGGAGCTCGTCCGCCGGGCAACCGGCCGCGAGATCCCTCCGTCCGACGAATGATCGCCGAACCGATTCAGGTTCTGCTTTCGATTGTCGAGCGGCTGGATCGCCTCGAAATCCAGTACGCGGTCGGTGGATCTCTGTCGAGCTCCGTATTCGGCGAACCGCGCTCGAGCGCCGATGTCGATCTCCTCGTGGCCCTGCGGCCGGTACAGGTGGCGCCTCTGACCGCGGCGCTGCAGGACGAGTTCTACGTCGACGGCGACGCGGTCCTAGAAGCCGTCCGGCGTCACGCCTCGTTCAACGTCATCCACCTCGCGACCATGCTGAAAGGCGATCTGTTCGTGGCAGGGTCCCATCTGCTCGACCGCGAGCAGCTCCGGAGGCGGCGGGAGATCGTCATCGCTCAGGACCCTCCGCGACGCGCCTTCGTCACGGCTCCGGAAGACGTCGTGCTCCGGAAATTGGATTGGTACCGGCGAGGTGGCGGGGTGTCCGACCAACAATGGCGGGACGTGCTCGGCGTGTTGAAGGCTCAGGGCTCGACGATCGATCGCGGCTATCTGTTGACGACCGCGCGGGCGAGCGGCTTGGACGACTTGCTTGCCCGCGCACTTATAGACGCCGGGCTGTCGAGTTCCGGTTAGGCGCTGGTCGGACTCAGGGCGCGCTGGCGCGCCCGCCTTCGCCGGCCTTCTCTTGCGCCAGGTCGCGGCGGCGGCGCGCCGAGGCGTCGCCCGGGTCGCGGGCCAGGGCGGCGTCGTATTCGCGCAGCGCCTCGCGGTAGCGGGCGAGGTGGAAGTAGACGTCGCCCACCAGCAGGCGGCCGTTGAGCTCGGCGCCGGCGGCGATGGCTTGCCGCCCCTGGCGGATGGCCGCCGGGTAGTCGCCCCGGTCGAACGCCGCCTGGCCCCGGTTCAGGATGGTGGTGGTGTCCGCCAGCGAGGCGGGCGGGAGCGCGGCGCCGGCGGGCGCCTTGGGGGCGCGCGGCGCCGCGATCGGCACCGAGGGGTGGCGCCCTGCC
>DASZVW010000269.1:0-2760 GCA_035546895.1 Polyangia bacterium | reverse complement strand
CTCGGGCGGCGCGGGGACGGCGCCGGCCGCGGGCGAGGCAACCGGCGCGGCGGCGGCCAGCGCCGCGGCGAGGAGGGCGCGCGGAGCCCGCACTCAGATCCCCTGCGACACGGGGAGCGTCAGCCGAAACACGGTGACCGCCGGCTCGTTCCAGGCGCCCGGCTCGTCGAGGAGCACCAGGTCGCCGCCGGCGCCGCGCGCGATCTCGCGGCTGACCGCCAGCCCGAGCCCGGTCCCCTGCTCCTCGCCCTTGGTGGTGAAGAACGACTCGAACAGGCGCGAGCGGACCGCCTTGGCGATCCCGGGGCCGTTGTCGGCCAGCTCGATGGAGGTGAAGCGGGGGTTCTCGGCGAGGACGCGCGCGCGGAGCTGGACGACGGGGCCCGGCGAGCCCGACACCGCGTCGAGCGCGTTGGCCAGCAGGTTGATCAGGATCTGCTCCAGCGCCGAGGGGGCGGCGGCCACCGGCGGCACGTCGGGCGCGATCTGGGTGCGCAGCGTGACCCCCGCCTTGCGGAGCCGGAAGTCGAGCAGCGAGGTGACCCGCACCAGCACGGCGCCGACCTCGGTCCGCCCCTGGCCCGCCAGCCGCGCGGGGACCGAGAGCTGCCGCAGGTTGGCGACCAGCGCCGTCAGCCGCTCCGACTGCTCGACGATGTGGCGGGCGAAGTCGAGCACCTCGTCGAGCTCGACGTGGTCCTTCTCGAGCAGGAGCTGCGCCAGCCCCTTGACGGCGAACAGCGGCTGTCGCAGCTCGTGGATCTGCTGGGCGGCGAAGCGGCCGAACTCCGCCAGCCGCCCGGCCGCGGCCAGCAGCTCGCGCAGGCGCCGGAGCTCGGCGCCGGGATCGTCCGCGGCGGGCGGCGCGGGCGGGATCGGATCGGGCGGGGGCGTGCTCATGCAGGCGTCACTTCTTCCAGAGGTCGGCCTTCTCGGGGGTCAGCGCGGGCGGCGGGCCGCGCCGCACCAGGGTGGCGGACGACTGCCGCGTCCGTCCGGCGAGGTCCTCGGCCGCCACGTCGACGGTGTTCTTCCCGGTCCGCAGCGGCACCGTGGCGGTGAAGTGGCCGTCGGCGCCGACGGCGGCGCGCGCGCCGTTGACCGTCACCACCGACGACGGCGCCGCGCGCCCCGCCACCTCCGTCTCGGCCGCGCCGTGACGCTGCTCGGCGGCCGGCCAGACCACCTCCAGCAGGACGTCCTCGGGGATCTTCTCGGGGTCGCTGGGGGCCGCGCCCCCCTCGCTGCTCGACTCGGTCCCCTCGGGGAGAGTGAGCGACTTGCCGCCGGCGGTGAACTTCGCCTTGCCGGAGAGCGCGGCCACCGACACCCGGCCGCGCTCGTCGGAGAGGACCACGAAGTGCGCCGGACCCTCGTTGGCGGTGCGGGTGTCGCGCGAGGTGATCTCCAGCCCGGCGCCGCCGCTCACCCGCGCCTCCACCTTGCCGCGCCGCAGGTCGACGGTGGCGCCGGTGGCCAGGCGATCGAGCTCGATCTCCACCCGCTCGCGCAGCTCGATCTCCGTGCCGGCCGACAGGCTCAGCACGGCGCGCCCGCCGGCCGCCGTCCGCACCACGTCGGTGCGGGTCAGCGTGTCCCCCTTCTTGATGGGCAGCCAGAGCCCGCCGCGCTGGACCTCGACGGCCCCGGTCGCGCTCGCCACCCGGAACGACGTCTCCTCGCGGGGGGCGCTGGGCGACGGCGCGGCCGCCGCCCGCGCGGCGACCGGCCGGGCCGCCGGGCGCGGGGACAGGAACCGCCGCGAGACGATCGCCGCCGCCCCCAGCGCCCCCAGGCCCAGGGCGACCAGGACGGTGGTGCCGAGCTTGCGGCTCCGGGGCCCGGCGCTCACGGGCGGTGGGCCCTCCCCTCGTCGACCGGGAAGGTGAGGGTGAAGGTGGTGCCGCCGCCCACGCTGCTGTCGACGGTGATGGCGCCGCCGTGGTCCTCGACGGTCCGGTGCACGAACGACAGCCCCAGGCCGGTCCCCGAGCGGTCCCCCTTGGTGGTGAAGAAGGGATCGAAGATGCGCGGCAGGTGCTCGGCGCTGATCCCGGTCCCGGTGTCGCGGATCCGCACCCGCACCACCTTGTCCTCGATGAGGCCGGTCTCCAGCGTCAGCGTGCCCCCCTTCTTCATGGCGCTGCGCGCGTTCTGGATGATCTGGATGAACGACTCCTGGAGCTGCGTGGCGCTGCCGCGCACGGGCGGCGTGGCGGCGTACTTGCGCACCACCTCGATCCCCGCCGCCGCCAGGTCGCTGGGCCCGCACAGCTCGACCGCATCGTCGAGCGTGCGCCCGAGATCGACCGGCGTGGTGTCGTGGCCGCTCTGCCGCTGCGCGAGCCGCAGCATGTTCTGCACGATCTTCCGGATCCGCAGCGCCTCGTTCTCCAGGTCCTGCAGCAGCGGCCGCGCCGGGTGGCCGGCGGGGAGATCGGCGATGAGGAGCTGCACGATCCCCAGCGCGCCGGTGAGCGGGTTGTTGATCTCGTGCGCCACCCCCGCCCCCAGCTCGCCGAGCGCCGACAGCGAGCGCGAGCGGAACAGGAGGTCCTGCGCCTGCCGCAGCTCGGCGGTCTTCTCCTCGACCCGCTTCTCGAGCGTCTGGTTCCAGGCTTTGATCTCGTCGGTCTGCTGGGTGATCTTCTGCCGCGCCTCCTCGAGCCCGACCGCCATCTGGTTGAAGGCGGTGCCGAGCTCCCCCAGCTCGTCGCGCGCGGTGGCCGCGATGCGCGCCTCCAGCTTGCCGGCGCCGAT
>DASZVW010000268.1:0-3727 GCA_035546895.1 Polyangia bacterium | reverse complement strand
CGGCGGCGGGGCGAGCGACGCCGGAGGTGGCGGGGCGGGAGGCGGCGGGGCGCCCGGGCAGGCGAGGTGCGACCTCTCGACGCCGTGCCCGGCCGGCCAGGCGTGCGCGGCCGGCGGCTTCTGCTACCTCGACTGCGGCGCCGACGCCGGCGTCTGTGCGGACGGGCAGACCTGCGCCGCGACCGCCCCTTATTGCCCGGGCAGCGCCTGCGACGCGGGCAACGTGAACGTCTGCGTCACCGTCGGTCCGCCGATCCGCTGACCTCGGACCGGCGCGATCTCGTGGCCGCCCGGCCAGCGCCGAGAGGGGGAGCTTCCTGTCGCCCGGATCGACACCGCTCGGTCGGAAACAGAAAGGGCCGGCTCAGGCGTGGTCCCCGTCGCAGTCGTCGCCGGGGCCGCAGCCGACGCAGGTCAGCGTCGACAGGTCGCAGAGCTTCGTCTTCCCCTTGCAGTCGTCGTCGACCAGGCACTCGACGCACAGGCCGGTGGCGGCGTTGCAGACCAGCCCGCCGCTGCAGCCCCCCTTGCCGGTGCAGCCGGTCATGGGCGGGGGGCCGGCGTCCTTCGCCTTGGGCGGCGGCGGACCGGCGTCCTTGGCCGCGGGCGGCGGTGAACCGGCGTCCTTGGCCGCGGGCGGCGGTGAACCGGCGTCCTGGGCCGCGGGCGGTGGTGAACCGGCGTCCTGGGCCGCGGGCGGCGGTGAACCGGCGTCGGCGCTCAGCACGGAGATGATGCCGGCGTCGGGCACGGTCACCCGCGGGGGCACGAGCCCGCCGTCGGCGCCGTCGAGCGGGGTGATGCTCCCACACCCGAGCAGGGCCAGCGCCAACGCCGCGCCGCCGGCCCACACCGCTCGCCTCCCGCCCGTCATCCTGGACCTCGCCCTCGCCAGGAAGCCTAAGGATGAATTTGCGGACGACAACCGGCGGAACCCCGCCCGGGTGGGCCCGCCGAAACGGCCAGGTGCAATTTTCCGATGATGGCGCGTTGGAGATGGGCGTGTCTCTCGAACGGGGGCGATGAGCCCCGAAAGGAACCTCCGATGCCGCGTGTCCTGTTCGCCTTTTCGGTCGTCGTGCTGCTCGAGTCCGCTTCCTGCTCTTCGATGATGGCCGGCTTGAGCCGTCGCGGAAACGGGATCAATCCGGACGTCCCGGCGCCGGCGCGCGCCGAGGCCCGCCCGCCAGCGCCCGTCGCGGTCGTGAGCTGCTTCGATCAACTGGCCGCGCCCGGCCGCAGCGCCGCGGATCGGCGGCAGTTCGAGGGGGCGGTCCTCCCCGCCTTGTGGCGGGGGATCGGCGGGGCGGGGGAGCCACGCCACGAGCGCGCGACGGGCGATCTGGAGGCCGTCTGCGACGACGTCGAGAAGCGGCTGTTCACCAACGCCCAGTGGACCGTGGGGCCGGCCACCAAGACCTGGCTCGACGGCGTGGCGCCGCCCGGCGCCAAGTCGCTGATCTTCGCCAGCTACAACTTCCCGCCCAAGTGCACCGGCGTCGAGGAGAAGGTCCGGGACCAGAGCGGCCAGCTGATCGCCACCGTCGACACCGGCAAGCGCAAGTGTGTCGAAAACGGCTACACCATGATCCAGATCGTGTGGACCGCGCTCGACGGGACCGTGCTCGGCAAGGTCGAAGACCGCTGCGACAACTGGGGCGAGTCTCGCTGCGGACAGGGCTACGAGCAGGCCGACCAGGCGGTGAGCTACTTGATGTCGTTCCTCCAGAAGCCTTGACGCCGGCGGTCGGCCCGGCGGGCGCCCTGCGATCACTTTTAGGGTCTTTTCGCCGGTGGTGGTATTTCTCTCTCATGGCGAAACGTCTTCCGGTGCTCGCACAGGGCGCGAAGAGCAAGTACCTGCCGGTCGAGCACGAGCGGATCCGCTTCGTCGAGCGGGCCATCTTCGCCGCGTCCTTCACCTCCAGCTGCGACAGCCACCGCTGCCTCTGTCGGGATGAAAACGACAAGCCGCGCGTCGACGCCTGCTGCCAGCACGGCGCCGACGTGACGGTGCCCGAGAAGCAGGCCATCCTCCGCCGCGCGGCGGAGATCGCGTCGGTGCTCAAGCCGGAGCGGCGGTCGCCCGCCGGGTGGTTCGACGAGCGGGATCCCGAGGAGGACCCGGAGGCGCCGTTCGGGTTCGTCGTGCGGACCGCCACCTCCGACCCCGCGTCGGACACCTCGGGGTGCGTCTTCCTGGAGCACGCCGAGGGGCGCGGCTGCGGCCTGCACCTGGCCGCCCAGAAGTACGGCTTCGACCCGGCCGAGATCAAGCCGGCCGTCTGCCGCCTCTACCCGCTCTCGTTCTCCAAGGGGCGCCTGGAGCTGGCGCCCGACTTCGACCGCTACTCCTGCGCGAACAGCGGCACCGAGACCGTCTACGCGATCATGCGCCCCACGCTCGGCCAGATGTTCGGCGACCAGTCGGCCGTGGCGCTCGACGAGGCCAACGCGCAGTCGCGCTAGCGCCGGCGGACGACAGAGGAGTACACTGCCTTCGACCTGGGGGAGAAAGGTCACTCGGGGGTGAACCCGACGACACGATCGATCGTTCTTGGCGTGGTCCCGCGCGCCCTCTTCGGTGCCGTGACGGCGCTCGGCAACCTGGCGCTTCGACTGGTGGACTTTGCCAGAAAGAGCAGGCGCAATGTCTCGGGCACCGCGCCGCTGACCAGGTCCTGAGCCTCCACGGCGCGATCGGGCGCCGAACCGATGAACCTCGTCGCCCCGACCGCCTTCAAGGGGACCTTCTCCCCGCTCGAGGCGGCGCGCCGTCTGGCCGCGCCGGGGGACCGGGTGCTGCCGCTCAGCGACGGCGGGGACGGGTTCCTCGAATGCCTGCAGCACGGCCTCGGCGGCGAGCTCGAGGCGGCGCCGGCGGCGGATCCGTTCGGGCGCGTCCGTCCGGTGCCGGTCCTGCGGCTGCCGGGCGGCGGCGTGGCGATCGAGAGCGCCCAGGTGATCGGGTTGGCGGGGCTCGAGCGCCTCGAGCCGCTCGCCGCCTCCAGCCGGGGCCTCGGCGAGCTCCTCGCGCGCTTTCGGCGAGAGCCCCGGCTCTGGATCGGCCTGGGCGGCAGCGCCACGGTCGACGGCGGGCGCGCGTGGCCGGAGCTCCGGCTGCCGCCGACCACGGTGTTTTGCGACGTGCGGACCGACCTCGCCGACTGCGCGCGGATCTTCGCGCCTCAGAAGGGGGCGCGCCCCGAAGACGTCGCCACGCTCGCCGCTCGCCTGGCCGCCCTCGGGCTGCCGCGGGGGCCGCACACCGGCGCGGCCGGCGGCCTCGGCGCCAAGCTGCTCGCGCTGGGCGCCCGGCTGGTCGACGGCGGCGAGCAGATGCTCGAGGTGCTCGACTTCGCGGGCGCCTGCCGGGGCTGCGCGGCGGTGGTGACCGGCGAGGGGCGGCTCGACGCCTCGTCACTGGAGGGGAAGCTGCCGGTGGTGGTCGCGCGCCGCGCGCGCGCCCTCGGGCTGCGCGTGCTCGGCCGCTTCGGCCGGCGCGGCGAAGGGTGGGAGCGCGCGGCCGCCCTGTTCGACGAGGTCCGCTTCGAGATCGACGCGCCCCCGTGAGCGTGCGATAAGATCGCGGGATGCGCATCGCTTATTGCTTCGGGGTGTTGTCGCTGCTGTCGCTGTCGACGCTGGCTTGTAAGTCGAGCGACGCCGGCGGGCCATCCGGCGCCGGCGGCGCGGCGGGACATGGCGGCGCCGGTTCGGGCGGCGC
>DASZVW010000267.1:0-3431 GCA_035546895.1 Polyangia bacterium | reverse complement strand
CGCCAGGCTGGCGAACCCGATCGCCAGCACGCCCATGACGACGACCACCGCCACGGCCCCCACCACCAGCCGCTCCGCGAGGTACTTCGCCAGGGCCTCGCCGGCCACGATCAGCGTGGCCGCGCCGATGAGCGCGCCGGTGAGCCAACGCGCGCGCGTCACCGCCAGGCCTCCGCGACCTCGTGCAAGGCGCGCCCGAGGTCCAGGAAGGGACGCCCGTCGGGCAGGACGTCGGGGGTGGCCGAGCGCAGGCGCAGCCGCAGCAGGGGGGCCAGCCGCCGCTCGAACAGCCGCACGAGCGCCACCGAGGCGTCCACCACCAGGATCCCCTCGAGCGCGATCGCGCGGCGCGCCGCGGGCGCGGCGGGCGCCGCCCCCTCCGCGAGCCGCCGGCGAAGCGCCGCAATCTCGTCGGCGAGGCCGCCGTCGATGACGGAGAGAGAGTCGGCCTGGTCCCACTCCTCGCGCGACCGCCGAAGGCAGGCGGCCAGCGCCGGCTCGGCGCGGGCCGCGAGCCGCTCGAGCAGCGCGGCGATCGCCGGCCGCAGCTCGTCGCGCGCCGTCCGGGCCGGCGCGGCGTCCCCGCCGGCGTCGTCGCGCGCGCACGCCGCGGCGTATGAGGCGACCCCTCGGTCGTCGTCAGCGCGGTCGGGGGAAACCGGTTCGGGCGCCGTCACCAGCGGCAGGTCCCGCGCCGCGCGGAGCAGCGTTCGTAAAGCGTGCCGTCGAATGGGTCGGCGACAATACGGGCCACGATTGTGGGTGTCAACGGCCGGCTTCCAGGCCGCGCCCGTCCCGCCGTCGACGGCGAACCTAGTAGTGCGGCGGCTTCTCGTTCGTCACCGGCGCGCTCAGCTGGGCGATCTCGGCCGCGGTCGCGGTGAGCTGTCGGAGCAAGCCGTCGATCGTCCGTTGCTGGGCGAACACGACCTCGCTCAGCTCGGCGACCTGGCGCTCGAGGTGGGTGTAGCGAATCTCCAGGTCCGTGAGCCGTGACTCCATCGCGGGGCGAACACTACCACCGCGGGGTCGGGGGCCGGGCGCGCGCGACAGGTCAGTCGGCCGACGAGAAGACGACGGCGCCGGCGTCGCGCTCGGCCCCCGGCGCGGCGGCCCGCGCCCGGGCCACCGCCGCCAGCTCCTCATCGATGCGTGGGACGGTATAGAGGACGCGCCCGCGCGCGTCGGGCTCGGACGCGACGTCGCCGCCGAGCGCGACCAGCTCGCGATCGAGCAGCGCCCCGAGCTCGGCCGTCGGCGCCAGCTCCTCACGCGGCCGCGCCTGCGAGCGGCCGAAGATCCGGCCCAGCAGGCGGCGCCGGTCGTTGCGGGCGCGTCGCCCGCTCGCCTCGAGGCGCGCCTTGATCCACCGGCCGGCGGGGACCGCGAAGAAGACCGCCGAGAACGCCAGCGGGAAGTCGCGCAGGAGGAAGCGCCAGCTCGCCAGCGACACGTGAAACCGCTGCTCGAAGGCGGGGACGATCCAGAACGGCGCCAGCAGGTTGAAGCCGTTGAAGAGCGCGACCAGCCCGTCGGTCTCCGGTTCGTTGCCGGTGAGCGGCCGCGCGGGCTCGAGCCGCTCCGGCGCCCAGCAGGGGGCGCTCTCCTCGCCGCCGGCGCGGCCGGCCGTCACGCGCAGCGCCTTGAAGGTGTAGATGACGACGCCCTCGTCGGTGACCTCCGGCTCGCCGCCGTAGTCGACCATCAGCCGCGTCACCTCTTCTTCGGCGCGCGGGAAGCTCCACCCCATGAGGCGCACCAGGTCGACCGCCGCGATCCGCCCCTCGTGGGCCCGGATGTAGGCGACGATCCGCTTCTCGTCGGCCAGGGGGTCGACCGGCGGGGCAGGGGGCCCGAACACGAACGCGAAGACGCGCTTGTAGAACGGGACCCGCGGCGCGCGCGGGGGCCGTCGAGCCTGACGCGCGTAGCCGGTCCCGCCCGGGCCCAGGTCCCAGCCCCAGAACCAGAGCAGCCCCTCGAGGCCGAAGCCGCCGCGGTCGTCGTCGCGATCGGAGGAGCTGCGGGCGAAGACCAGCGCCACCATCATGGCCACGAAGAGCGCGAAGTAGCCGACCAGCGTGGCCACGATCGCCGCCTTGAACAGCACGGTGAACCCCCGCCAGAGGCCGCGCGCGGCGACCGCCGCCCGCTCGCGCCAGGCGATCGCGTCGCGGCGCGCGAACGACGGATCGAACTCGTACAGCAGCTCGCCGCTCTCGGTGGCGCTGAGGTGGCTGCGGTACGCCTTGAGCAGCACGGTCAGCGCGCGCCCCGCCTCGTCCTCGGGGAGCCCGGAGGCGACGATCGCGTCGGCGCGGGTGAGCTTCGCGCCCCGGCCGCGGAGCGCCTCCTTCATCACGGTGGCGGCACGCTGCTCCGAGTATCTGCTTCGTTCGGGCGTCACCCCCGACCTATAGCGCGAATCGACCCGCGCGGGCGCCGACATCTGGAGGTCGCAGGTAGGGTCTGGCCCTGGTGGCGGTCGACGTCGGGGGTACGCCGTCCTTGTTCCACGGCGGCGCCGGGCGGTATTTTCGCGCCGAGAGGGGAGAGAGAGATGAGCGACAGTCCCTGGATCGAGCTCGTCCGTGAGCTGGCGCCCGGCTTCGCCGAAAGGGCCGCGCAGCACGACGCCGACGACAGCTTCGTCGCCGAGAACTTCGCCCTCCTGAAGGAGAAGAAGTTGTTGTCGGCGATGGTGCCCGCCGAGCTCGGCGGTGGCGGAGCGAGCCACGGCGAGATGTGCGGGGTGCTGCGCGAGCTCGCCCGCGCCTGTGGCTCGACCGCGCTGGCGCTGGCGATGCACCAGCACCTGGTGGGGTTCCAGCGGTACAACCACCAGCACGGCAAGCCCGGTCGCGCGGTGCTGGAGAAGGTGGCCGCCCGGCAGCTCCAGCTGGTGAGCACCGGCGCTCGCGACTACCTGGCGTCGGCGGGGGAGATGAAGAAGATCGACGGCGGCTTCGAGGTCCACGCGCGCAAGCCGTTCGCCAGCGGATCGCCGAGCGGCGACGTCCTGGTCACCAGCGCGCCCTACCGCGATCCGGTCGCCGGCTGGCAGGTGCTCCACTTCTCGGTGCCGCTCGCGGCGAAGGGCGTCCGCATCGAGGCCGACTGGCGGGCGCTGGGGATGCGCGGCACCGGCTCGCACACGGTGGTCCTCGAGGGGGTCTTCGTGGCCGAGGAGGCCGTCGGCCTGCGCCGCCCGCGCGGCGCCTACCACCCCGTCTGGTCGGTGATCCTCACGCAGGCATTGCCGCTCATCACCGCGGTCTACGTGGGGGTGGCGGAGGCCGCGGGCGAGATCGTCCGCGCGCAAGGCGTGAAGCGGCGCGACGACGCCGTCTTCCACGGCCAGCTCGGTGAGGTGGGCAACGCGGTCACGACGGCGCGCATCGCGCTCGAGAGCATGGTCCACCTGGTCAACA
>DASZVW010000266.1:0-2626 GCA_035546895.1 Polyangia bacterium | reverse complement strand
TGGCCGCGGGCGGCCGGCGCCGACAGAGCCAGCGCGAGCGCGGCGAGCGAGGTGAGGCCTTTCACGGGACGTGGGGCGTCCGTTGCACCTTACCTTCTTATCGCGTAGTCCAGCCGCAATTCGAAGTTGTAATTGAGCGGCAGCGTCTCCGGCACCCCCTGCTCCGAGGAGAGGCGGATCTGCTCGATGCCGCCGCCCAGGCTCACGTAGTCGAGCAACCAGAGGTTCCCCGAGCCGTTCCAGTGGCTCTGGTTCTGGAACCCCTGCAGGTAGTCGAACTGCAGGTCGCCGTAGCGGCTCACCCGCTTGCGGATCCGCCCCTCGAACCCGTCGGAGCCGACGGTGAGCCGGAGGTTGAGGCCGGTGAGCCGCTGGAAGGTGTCGTCGATGTACGGCTCCATCAGGTTGGCCACCGTGTCGCGCGTCGCCTGCCCGGCGATGTCGGCGCCCGTCGACAGGTTGGCCCCCACGGTGGCGTTCTGGGTGCCGAACGGCGAGGTGTTCGAGGCCGAGGTCCGCCCGGTCAGCAGCAGGAAGGCCGTCTGGTTGCGATCGAGCCCGTCGTCGCTCCAGAGATCGATCTGCGCCTCGCGCAGCGGCCCGCTGATCCGCATGTGGACGTTGTGGTCGGTGCCGTTGGCGTCGGTGACCAGGTTGGTGGCCTCGATCTGGATGTCGGGCGTGTCGCCGTCGGCGATCGACTTGGTGGCGATGAAGGTGACGTGGTTGACGTTGGGGACCAGGTCGAAGTCGCCCCGCAGCAAGGGGATGTCGAACCGCCCGTCGGTCGGGCGGACCTCGCCCGCCAGCTGCGGCACCGCCAGCGTCCCCCCCACGTGCAGGATGATGTCGGCGTGGATCTCGGGCGCGATGTTGTTCTGCACCACGAAGCCGTCGCCCACCGTGCGGACCGAGAGATCGAGCCGCAGCTTCTCGAGCAGCGGCTTGCCGTCGTAGAACGGGCGCACCGTCGACTCGTCGACGCGCGGGCGGAGCGCCAGGTTCGAGACCTGGAACGCCTGCAGGTAGCGCCCGGAGACCAGCCGCACCTCGCCGCCCAGGCCGAACCCCTGGTCGACGCTGCCGCGCAGGTCGAGGTCGAACGCCAGGTCGTCGATCTCGAACACCCCGGGGCTGCGGTAGGTGAGCCGCTCGCCGTGCAGCGGCAGGTCGAAGGTGCCGGGCTGGAAGGGGAACAGGTTGCTGAACTGGACCCGGCCGGCGCGCACGCCGGAGGCGCCGATCACCAGCATCCCCTGGTCGTCGAACAGCACCTTGACGTTGTGGAGGATGACCCCCTCGTTGCTGATCTCGACGATCCCGCTCTGCACCTGGACCTCGCTGCCGAGGTCGCGCAGCCGGAAGGAGAGGTTGTCGAGGTCGAGCCGCCCGCGCACGTCGGGGTGGAGCAGGGTGCCGCGGAGCTGCGCCCGGACGTGCGCCTTCCCCTGCGCGTCGGAGACGGCGTCGGGCGCCGCGTAGGCCAGCAGGCGCGCGCTCACGTCGCCGTCGACGTCGGCCTCCAGGTTCTGGGGGACGAAGCCCGCCCCCAGCGTGGCGTGGCCGCCCAGCTTCATCGTCGAGCCGTCGACGGTGATCGCCAGGTTCTCGATCGACACCTGGCCGCCGCTGGTCATCGCGAACCGCCCGGAGTCGATCACCACGTCGCGCGCGAAGTCGCGCGGGCGCAGGTGGATCGGGTTGGCGATCGCCACCGCGCCGCGCAGGTCGGGGCTGTCGAGCGTGCCGCCGGCGGTCAGCTCGGCGCGCAGGTCGCCCCCCAGGTGCTCGACCGGGGCGTCGCCCAGGAATGGCTGCAGCAGCTCGAGGTCGAGGTGGCCCGAGAGGGCGCCGGAGATGGCGCGCCCGTCGAGCCGCCCCTCGACCCGCAGGTCGCCGCCGTCGGTGGAGAAGTGCGCCTCGTCGAGCGCGACGTGGTCGCCGGCCACGTGGAGGTGGACCGGCCGCGCCGCCTCGATCCGCACCCGCTGCAGGGTGGTCTCGCCGTTCGGCCCTTCGACCGCGCGGGCGATCGAGAGCCAGAGCTCGGGGAGCAGCACGTCGAGCGACAGCGGCTGGCCGGGCTCGAGATCGACCGCCACCCGGCCGCTGGCCACGCTCCGCCCGTCGCCGAGCGCCACCAGCTCCGGCGCCAGCGCGTGCAGCTCGAGCCGGCGGAAGGCCACCCGCCCGTGCACGCTCGGCCCCTGCGGGAGGAGGGCGGCTTCGACGTCGACGTCGAAGCGATCGAAGAGCTGGCCGTGGACGGTCACGCCCGGCGCCCGCCGGGGCCCCACGGCGGCGGGCGCCAGCGCCAGGTGCCCCTGGCCGAGCCGGACGCCGCGCACCACCACGTCGGTGAGCTCGACGTCGCCGGCCAGCTCGGGGCGCTCGGGGCGCCCGGCGACGTGCAGCTTGGCGCTCACGAACCCGCTCACCGGGACGCCCGCGCCGGCCACCCCGGGGATGGCGGCCAGCGGGACCTTGGCCAGCGCCACGTCGAGATCGAGGTCCTGGTGGGCCAGGCCCACGCGCCCGTGCGCTTGCACCGCGCCCCCGCCCCGGCGGACGAGCTTCAGGGCCCGGATCACCAGGCTCTTGCCGTCGAGCGCCACGTCGACCGGGC
>DASZVW010000265.1:0-1515 GCA_035546895.1 Polyangia bacterium | reverse complement strand
TGGGCGGCACGCGCTTCTTCGACCGCGCCGAGATCAAGAACCTGATCGCCTACCTGCGCGCCATCGCCAACCCCGACGACGGCCTGTCGCTGCAGCGGATCGTCAACGTCCCGGCGCGCGGGATCGGCGCCACCACCGTGGACAGGATCGGCGATCTCATCTACGAGCGGAAGATCTCCGCCTGGCAGGCGCTGGAGCTGGTGTCGACCGACGAGGCGCTGCTGGGCGCCGGGCCGCGCAAGAAGGTGGCCGCCTTCGTCGAGATGATGCGCAAGCTCCGCGCCGAGGGGGCGGGGCTCGGGCCGGCCTCGCTGGCCGAGAAGGTGCTGGAGGAGAGCGGCTATCGCGACGCGCTGGCCGGCGAGGCGACCCTGGAGGCCGAGGGGCGGATCGAGAACCTGCTCGAGCTGGTGGCGCAGATGCGCGAGTACGAGCGCGAGGCCCTGGACCCGCCACCCACGCTGCACGGCTTCCTCGAGCGGGTGGCGCTGGCCTCCGACGTCGACGGCTACGACCCCGACAAGGGGGCCGTCTCGCTGATGACCGTCCACACCGCCAAGGGGCTGGAGTTCCCAGTGGTCTTCATCACCGGGCTCGAGGAGCGGATCTTCCCGCACGCCCGCAGCGTCGACGACGACTCGGCCGTCGAGGAGGAGCGCCGCCTCTGCTACGTGGCGGTCACGCGCGCGCGCACACTGCTGCACCTCTCGCGCGTGCGCCGCCGGCGCCTCTCGGGGCAGGAGCTGCCGGGGATCCCCAGCCGCTTCCTGCGCGACCTCCCCACCGAGGGGGTCGAGCAGATCATCACCGCGCGCCCGCCCGAGTACGGGGCCTACGGCTCGAGCGACGGGCGCGGCCCCTGGGGCGGCCGCTGGAGCCGCGACGAAGAGCCGGCCTACCAGCGCCGCGACGAATTCGCGCACCTGCCGGCATCCCGACGCGGGGACCCTGGGAGGGTCCCCGCACCCTCCCGCGATGGACTCCGCCGGGCGCAGCCCGGCTCCGTCCACGCGAACGTCGGGCGCTCCCACGGCAAGCCCGGCGAGATCGTCGTCGAGTACGACGCCGACGACGCCGCCGGGCCCGGCCTGCAGGTGGGCGCCAAGCTGCGCCACCCGTCGTTCGGGATCGGCGAGGTGCGCGCCTGGCAGGGCGCCGGCGCCGAGCTGAAAGTGACGATGAAGTTCGCCGGCGCGGGCGTGAAGACGATCCTGGCACGCTTCCTCTCCAAGCCCTGAGGGCCGGCTCGCCGGCGCGGTGACTAATGTTACGCCGGCCTGCTCCCGATAGGGGGTAGACTCCAGCCATGATCGCCATCAGCCTCGTCCTCTCCGCCAGTCTGATGTCTCCGACCGCCGCGCCCGCGCGCGCGTCGCTCGCCCCCGCGCCGGTTCGGATCGCCCAGGCCGGCTATCCGCCGCCCCCGCCGCCGCAGGCCGAGGTGGTCCCCGCGCCGCGCCCCGGCTGGGTCTGGATCCGCGGCGCGCATATCTGGCGCGACGGCCGCTACGTCTG
>DASZVW010000264.1:0-4587 GCA_035546895.1 Polyangia bacterium | reverse complement strand
TGGTCCCGCTGTTCGGGCTCTCGCGCTCACCGCGCGCCTTTCCCGCCTCGGTGCACCTCAAGGCGCTGGCGGCCCACCTGGTCTACGGCGCCGCCACCGCCGGGGGCGAGCGCCTGCTGCCGGGGCACGCCGCCTGAGGCGGGGCCGGGCACGGGCGAGCTTGGCTGTGACCCGGCGATGGCCACGATTGAGTGAGACCCACGCAAGCAAGGAGGATCGGGATGAGCAACCGCGGGGCGCGCTATCTCAACATTCTGCTCGGCATCTGGCTCTTCATCTCGGCGTTCGTGTGGCCGCACCGGACCTGGCAGTTCGAGAACACCTGGATCCTGGGTGTCATCGCGGTGGTGGTGGGGTTCATCGCGCTGGGCGCGCCCGCCATCCGCTTCGTGAACACGGTGGTGGGGATCTGGCTGGTCATCTCGGGCTTCGGCGCGCCCGCGCTGTCGGTCGCGACCCGCTGGAACAACGGGCTGGTGGGCATCGCCATCTTCATCCTCTCGCTGGTCGGGTCCGGGTCGGCCTCCGAGCTCCGGACCGGCCGGCACGTGACGTCGACGACGTGAGGGGAGCGGTTAGGCGGCGGCGAGCGGGCGCATGAACGCGCCGGCCACCGCCGCCAGGCGCTCGGGCTGATCGAAGGGGACGCCGTGGCCGGCGCCCGCGATCTGCTCGACGCGGAGGCGCGGGTTCAGGGCCTGCAGCTCGCGGGCCTCCTCCAAGGAGACCACCGGCTGATCGCCGATGACCAGCAGGGTCGGGACCTCGAGCGCGCGCACCAGCCGGCGATGCTCGGGGTTGGGCGGCGTGAGGACGTCGAACGCGCTCAGCCGGGTCCGCGCTCTGGCGTCGACCAGGAGCTCGATCATCTCGGGCGAGCGGCGCGCGTGCCGGGCCCGCAGCTGGGCGGAGAGCTCGCCCTTGTCCGCGCCGAGCAGCCGGCGGTGCTGCTCGGCGACGTCGCTGTCGCGCACCTCGCGCTGGCGCTCCGGGCTCAGGAAGGTTGGGTCGACCAGGACGAGGCCGCGGAGGGCCGCGCCGAGCCGGCTGGCCACCACGGCCGCCGTCATCCCCCCCATCGAGTGCCCCAGCACGAACGGCGACGCCAGCCCGAGCGCGCGGATGAGCCCGACGACGTCGTCCGCGTGATCGTCGTAGCGGTACCCGTGGAGCGGCGTGCTCGATCCGCCGTGCCCGCGCGCGTCCGGCATCACCACGTCGAGCTCGCCCTCGAGCGCGCGCGCCACCGGCGTCCAGCTGGCGCCGCTCCCCAGCAGCCCGTGGAGCAACACCACCGGCGGCTTGGCCCCGCCGGTCCGGAGCACGTGGAGGTCGACGCCGTTCGCCCGGCAGAGGCCGGCCGTCCAGCCGGTCATCGCTCCAGGAGCTTCTTGAGCGCCGCCAGCACGCCCCGCCAGTTCTCGGCGGAGTGCTCGGCGCGGGCCTCGGTGTCGACGTTCGACTGCTCGATCGTCACCCGCACGCCGCCGTCCGCGTCGTCGAGGGTGTAGCCGACGATCTGGCGCGCCGCCGGCGTGTCCGGGAGGCCGCTGAACGCGCTCCAGTAGTTGAACGACAGCCGGCGCATCGGCTCGAAGGCCAGGACCGTCCCCCGATCCTCGTACCTCTTCCCCTCCCACGCGCCGCGGAAGAACAGCGGCGAGCCCACCTTCCAGTCGGTGTCGACCTCGGTGCCGAAGAAGTACTGCTTGATGATCGGCGGCTCGGTCAGCGCCGCCCAGACCGCGGCCCGGGGCGCGGCGATCACGACGGACGCGGAGGCGGCGTGGGGCATGCCGGCAAGATACCCCGTCCCGGCGCCGGTGGTCGACGGCGTTCGGCCCGCCCCCGGCGTCAGCTGACGGCGCGCGCGGGGCCGGAGGCCATCTCGGGGAGCGGCTTGGGCGGGAGGGGCGCGGTGGCCACCCGGTTCCGGCCCGAGGTCTTGGCGCTGTACATGGCCCGGTCGGCGCGATCGATGAGGGAGTCGAGCTGATCGCCGGGCTGGTAGGTCGCGAGCCCGATCGAGGCGGTCACCTCCAGGAGCTCGCCCGCCGGGCTGGCGACCTTCATGGCGGCGATGGCGCCCCGGATCCGCTCGGCGGCGACCAGGCCGCCCGCCTCCTCGGTCCCGGTCAGCGCCACCACGAACTCCTCGCCGCCCCAGCGCCCGGTGGCGTCGATCTGCCGCACCGACTTGCCCAGCAGCCGGCCCATCGCCGCCAGCACGGCGTCGCCGGCGGGGTGGCCGCGCCGATCGTTGATCGCCTTGAAGTGATCGACGTCGAGCAGCAGCACCGACAGCGGGTACCCGAACCGCTGCGAGCGCGCGATCTCGTCGCCCAGCCGCGCGGTGAAGGCCCGCCGGTTCATGAGCCCGGTCAGCGCGTCGGTCGTGGCCAGCCGCGCCGACTCCTCCATCAGCGCCACGATCCGCAGCGGCCCGGCCAGCTCGCGCGCCAGGATGGCCACCAGCTCGGCGTCCTTGGGGTGCGGCGCCGCGCGCGGCGCCAGCGCGACCGTGCCCAGCACCTCGCGCCCGAGGCTGATGGGGGCCACGATCGGCGGCGCGCCCGACACGTCGTCGTAGGCGTCCTCGTCCTCGACCGACGCCATCTCCACCGCCTCCCCCAGCGGCTCGCCGGACTCGGCCAGCGCGCGCCGCGCCTCCTCCTCGGCGCGCGCCCGCCCCAAAGGATGCGCGTGCAGGCCGAGCCGCGCCGGCCGATGTGTCGACACCGCCAGCCAGCGATAGCTCGTCACCCGCGACACGAACTGCGAGAGGAGATCGAACAGCCGCGTGAAGTTGCCGCAGACGCTGAGCGCGCGGACCTCGGCGGCCAGCACCGACTCGAACAGCGCGCCGTCGAGGTGCGCGGCGATGCGGTCTCGAATGTCGTGCTCCTCCTCGCCGCAGAGCTGCATGAAGGAGTCCTCGCCGGGCGGCGCGGCGGCGATCGCCGCCGCGAGCGCGCGCGCGAGGTCGCCCATCCGCCCCTGGCCGACGTAGGCGGTGGCGCCGGCGCGCTCGGCCCAGAACCGGCTCTGGCGGTCGCTCTCCGGGCCGCGCAGGATGACCGGGACCCGCTCGGTCGCCGGCTCGGCCCGCAGGAGGCGGCAGAGCTGGACGCCCGAGATGCCCGGCATCCAGAGATCGGCGATGACGGCCGCCGGCGGATCGGCGAGCGCCAGCCCCGCCCCGGCGACCGGCGACGCCGTGACCGTGACCTGATGGCCTTGCATGCGGAGGCGCTCGGCCAGCGTCTCGCGCGTGTCGCAGGGATCGACGAGGATGATGGCGCGCTTGTTCACGGCCGGGTCATCGACGGAGCCGCGCGACCGCTTGACCGTTCTAAAGCATGAAAACACCGACGGAATTCCGACAGCGAGGGCGCGGAGCACCGTCGGAATTCCGACGGCTGATTTCGCTCAAGTTCGGCGCCGCGAGCACCGTCTTGGAGAGGCATGAACCCCGCGAGCGCGCACGAGGCGAACGTGACCGGGACCACCCGTTCCGCGTTCGGCCGCCTCCTGCTGGGGGTTTGGGCGGCCGCCATCCTGCTGGTCGGGGCCTTCCTGATGGCGGGGCACCTGGTGGCGCTGCCGCTGCCGCGCGCGGCCGACGAGCGGCTGCCGGCGACGCTCCCGGGCGGCCCCCAGCTTGCAGCCGGGAAGTGGGTCGCCGTGCACATCCTCTACGAATCCTGCGGCTGCTCGAAGCGCGTGCTGACCCACCTCCTCGCGCGGGGGGCGCGCGCCGACCTGCGGGAGACGGTGGCGTTCGTGCGCGAGCCGGGCGCCGGCGCGTCGATCGCCGAGACCCGGACCGCCATCGAGCACGCCGGCTTCGGGTTCGAGGCGCTGTCGCCCGACGCGCTCGTGGCGCGCTACCACGTCGAGTCGGCGCCGTCGCTGCTGGTCGCCGACGGCGGCGGAACGGTGCGATACCTCGGCGGCTACAACCGCCGCAGCGGCTCGCTGGCTTTCGAGGACCTGACCATCATCGATCGGCTGCGCGCCGGCGGTTCCGCCGCCCCGCTCCCGGTGTTCGGCTGCGCCGTCTCGAGCCGGCTGCAGGGCGCGATCGATCCGCTGGGGATCAAGTACCGGAGAGGACGCTGAGGAGATGAAGAAACTGCTTTCTTACCTGGTGCTGCCGAAGGAGATCTCCGAGTTCGAGCGCCAGTACCTGGCGAAGATCAACCGCATCGCGCTGGTCTTCTTCGTCTGCCACATCCCGGTCTTCATCGCCGTCGCCCTCGTCGCCGGGACCAGCTGGACGCAGGCCGCGCTCCTGACCTCGCTGGCGGCCGTCGGCCCGGCGGTCGGCTACAAGACGCTGCGCAACCCGCGGCACCTCTCGGTCGTCTCGGGCTTCACCGCCATGTGCATGGGGGGCCTGCTGGTCCACTTCGGCCAGGGCCCGATGCAGATCGAGATGCACTTCTACTTCTTCACCCTCATCGCGCTGCTCGCCGTGTTCGCCAACCCGATCGCCATCCTCACCGCGGCGGTGACGGTCGCGCTGCACCACCTCATCCTCTACTTCGCGCTGCCGCGCAGCGTGTTCAACTACGACGCCTCGCT
>DASZVW010000263.1:0-2054 GCA_035546895.1 Polyangia bacterium | reverse complement strand
CGAGCGCCAGGCCCGAGCGCGCCCGCACGGTGGTCCGGCTCCCCGACGCCGACACGGTGGCCGCCGACCCGGTCCTCTACGCGCACGCCTCGCGCCTCCTGCACACCGAGGCCAACCCCGGGAACGCGCGCGCGCTGGTGCAGCGCCATGGCGATCGGGACGTCTGGCTCAACCCGCCGCCGCTGCCGCTGTCGACGCCCGAGCTGGACCGCCTGTACGAGCTGCCCTACACCCGCCGGCCGCACCCCGTCTACGGGGGCGCCAAGATCCCCGCCTACGACATGATCCGGTTCTCGGTCACCATCATGCGGGGCTGCTTCGGCGGCTGCACCTTCTGCTCGATCACCGAGCACGAGGGGCGGGTGATCCAGAACCGCTCCGAGGGGTCGATCCTGAAGGAGATCGCCGCCGTGCGCGACACAGTCCCCGGGTTCACCGGCGTCATCTCCGATATAGGCGGGCCGACGGCGAACATGTACCGCCTCCACTGCAAGAGCCCGGCGATCGAGTCGGCCTGCCGGCTCCCGTCCTGCGTCTACCCACAGATCTGCCCCAACTTGAAGACCGACCACGGGCCGCTGGTGCAGCTGTATCGGAAGGCGCGCGCGGTGCCGGGGGTGAAGAAGGTGCTGGTCGCCTCGGGCGTCCGCTACGACCTGGCGGCGACGTCGCCCGAGTACGTCCGCGAGCTGGCCGGCCACCACGTGGGCGGCTACCTGAAGATCGCCCCCGAGCACACCGAGACGGGGCCGCTCTCGAAGATGATGAAGCCCGGCATCGGGAGCTTCGAGAAGTTCAAGCGATTGTTCAACGAAGCCTCGGAGAAGGCCGGGAAGAAACAGTATCTGATCCCGTACTTCATCGCCTCGCACCCGGGGACCACCGACCGCGACATGCTGGCGCTGGCGCTCTGGCTGAAGAAGAACCGCTACCGCGCCGACCAGGTGCAGACCTTCCTGCCGTCGCCGATGGCTACCGCGACGGCGATGTACCACACCGGCCGCAACCCGCTCGCGCGGCTGCGCCGCCGCGCCGGCGAGGCGGTGGCCGTCCCCAAGGGGACCAAGGTCCGGCGGCTCCACAAGGCCTTCCTGCGCTACCACGATCCGGCCGGCTGGCCGCTCCTCCGGCAGGCGCTGCGCCGGATGGGTCGCGCCGACCTGATCGGCAACGGCCCCCACCAGCTCGTCCCCCTGCGCGATCCGCCCGTCGGCCAGCCGCCCCAGCCCGATCGCCAGGCCCACCCGTTCCGGACCCAGCACGCTGCCCCAATGGGCAGCGAGCGCAGCGTGGCTTCGCCACGCGGAGCGAGCCGGGGGCGCGGGGGACCCAAGGGCGCGAAGCGCCCGACGTCCCCCGATTGAAAGGAATCAGCGAGCGCAGCGTGGCTTCGCCACGCGGAGCGAGCCGGGGGCGCGGGGGACCCAAGGGCGCGAAGCGCCCGACGTCCCCCGACTCAGACGTCCCCCGACTAAAACAGACTGACTTGCCAGCGGGCGATCTCGGGGACCACCGTGGCCGCCTCCTCGGCGTCGGCGGCGACCAGCGCCTCGATGCGGAGCAGGATAGCGCGGGCGGCGGCGTCGGCGCCGGGCGGACGATCGACGACCAGGTGGCGGAGCTCGTGACGAAGCCGAACCAACTCGCGCGCGGCGGCGTAGTCCATCAGCGTGCCCTCCTCGTGCCTCCACGGTAGGAGGGGGCGCGGCGCCGTCAAATTTTTCGATCGCGCGCGGGCGCCAGCGCGGCGGCGAGCTCGGCGACCGCGGCCGGATCGGGCGCCAGGCGGTCGGGGTGGTAGCTGCAGCGGGCGAGGGTGAGGCGCCGCGCGCCCCCCGCGCCGTCGGCGAGGTGGGCGTCGAGCGCCATCGGCAGGCCGCTCGGGTCCTGCCAGCCGCCGGGCGCGGCCTCGAGCTCGACCCACAGCCGCCGCGGGCCGCCGGGCGCCTCGCCGGCCACCCAGCGGGTCATCGCCTCGACGTAGCGGGCCTTGGGCTCGTCGCCGAGGTAGTCGCGGACCACGGTCTGGTAGGCGAGCAGGACGCCGGGCGCGG
>DASZVW010000262.1:0-7132 GCA_035546895.1 Polyangia bacterium | reverse complement strand
AGGAACCTCCGGCGGGTCAGCGTGTCGGGCGAGGGATCGGTGTCGGGCGGCAGGGGGCGGGGGGGCACGGGCGGCAGTGTAGCGCAGCCGGCGCGCTTACTTGCCGCCGTCGATCGCGGGCGCGCCAGCGTCGGCCGCCGGGGCCGCCGCCGAGGGGAGCGGCTGCACGGGGCCGCGGTCCTCCGGCGCCTCGCCCTCATCCTTGGGCGCGCTCTCTTCCTTCTCGGGCGCCTCGGGCTTCTCCTTGGTGTGCGCGGCGTGGCCGGCGTAGACCATCCCCTGATCGGTCGGGCGGAGCGGCTTCTTGGGGACGTCGTAGACCAGGTCGCCCCCCGTGTGGCAGACCTCCTCGCGTAGGCGCTCCAGGCACTGGACGGCGCCCACGTCGAGCGGGCAGTCGACGTGGACGATGCCGAGGTCGTCCCACTCCTTGACGTCGGGGGCGGGGGCGTGGACGACGTGGACCCGGCAGCCGCGCGGCCGGGGCGGGTACTTGGCGGCGTTGGGGTTGGGCGGCGTGGTGGCGCAGGCCGAGAGCGCCAGCGGAACCCCCCAGGCGAGCGAGAGGATCAGCGGCAGGCGGCGCGACGGGATCGACATCGACATCGTGGAACCGACCGACGCATATCAGACCGCGCGCGCCGCCGCCAGCGCCGGAGATCGCGCCCGGCCAGGCTTTGTGGCTCGGCCATGAAGCGGACAGACATCCGTTCGCCCACCGCCAGACCTCGTGGGCCGTGTTGCACGACGCCGACCAGACCCCGCACGTCTTGCTCGATCCGCTGGCGCCGGCATCGACCTCCGCCAGCGTGACCAAGCGCGTGGGCCGCCACCGCGCCAAGAAGAGCAGACTGGCCCTCGATGACGAGGACCTGGCGACACCATCCTTCTAGTCGTCCCGCCGTCGAGACTCTGCTCCGGCGGAAGGGCAGCGAACGGCTGACAGCAGCCAAAGTTCGGGTGATGCCAGTCCGTCGTTGTGAGTTTCGGTAATATTACTCACGAGCCGCGTAATTCGGTCTTGACCTTGAAGGCGTCTGTACTCGGTCAATTGTGAGGTTTCGGTAATATTACTCGCGATGTGTGTGGAGCGGAGTATCGGTGCCTGTGCTCGGTGTTTGCCGGGTATTCCTAAATTATTGAGGGCAGTTGGTAGCCGTCGGCTCCGGGGTTTCGAGATCTCGCCTGATACGGTCAAGCGATTACCCAAACAAAAGCCCGTTGCGGACTCGTCCTGAGTCCCGAGAGGCCTTCAAGGAGTCGAGGGCGCGCCGACAGGCGCGTCGAAGTCGAGCGGCGCACCAAGGCTCCGAACCCGGGTCTGCGCCGCTAGAAAGAGAACGGTGCCGAGCGCCATGAGCCCGAGGCCGCCGACTGACCCGTAGGTGAAGACGTCCTTGGTCGTGGTGCTGGCGGGGGCGTCGATTTGGTAATGAGAGATTAGGTAGCCCCAGGCAAACAGTTCGCCGGCGAGTCCGCCGGCGACCACCACGAGCCCGGTGGTCTGGAGGGCGCTCCTGCTCGCCTGGACCTCGAGCGTGACGTGACTGGCGCCATCGGGCAGCTCAAAGGCCTTGCTGGGGACGAGACCGTCGCCGGCGATGCGGTAGAACCCGCCTCGCGGGAAAGCCTTCTTGCAGGGCGCGAGGCAGCGTTCACCGCCGCCCCCTGCCGCCTCGAGACCTGCCTCACGGAGATTGGCGTGGAGCTCGACGACGACCTCGTCGGGCCGAGACGCTTTGGCCGCCGGCGGAGGGAGAGGGCGGGCCGAGGGGGCTGGAGGCGGCGTGTCGATCGGTTCGACGACGATCTCATTCGCGAAAACCGGCGCTGCCGCCGTCGCAAACGCGAGAATGACTGCGAAAGCCGCCTTCATGCCGCCCTGAAGTGCAGAAAGAACATATCACGGGCACCGACGGTCGGTCGGGGACGTCCGCCGACATCCGGGCCGACGAACCCACGCTCGAGATCCGCGGGAGTCGGCAAGCGGCGGCGGAGGAGGGCAGAACTGGATCGGCGGGGGTGGCCGAACGCCGTCCGACAGGCGAGCGCGTACGAGTGCGACTGGACGGCGGGCGACGCACGTATCAGGAGGTCGCCGACCGCTTCGGCGTCACTCGGGCCTCCGTCTGCCAGTACCTCACCATCATCAAGCGCCTTCCCGGGGATGTTGTCCGAGCGGTGGAAGCGGAGGCCTCCCCCACGCGGCTGCGGGCGCTATCTATGAGGCGTGCTCCGGCCGCTCTGAAAGTGATCCACCTCGCCGCTGCGAAAGTGATCCACCCCGGCTGGGAGTGTAGCCGAGGTTAGGGCTGGGCGGAGGGGGCTGGCTGGGCGAGGCGCTTCTTGGTGCGGAAGCTCTTGCCGCGGGTGGTGATGATGGTGGCGGACTCGGCGAGGCGGTCGAGGAGCGCGGTGGTGAGCGCGACCGTTGCGACGACGCTCTCGGGGCCACGCAGGGAGAGACCGGGCTCCGACGTCGCGGCGCTGAGTCGTTCGAGCTTCCTGGAACCGCGCAGACAGGCGTCCGACGCATCTGGCAACCGGTCTAGACGTAGGTCCCACGCCTGTGCCATGTTCGCGCTCGAGCTTCGCGGGACGGCGTCGGCCACAGCGCCAAGGGCTGCATCCCTGGATCCCAGCCGAATCAGGCCTATACCTATACATCCGCGGCGAGGTGCCGAGACCGATGAAGCGGAGTTCCGTGCTCATCGTCGACGACGACGTCGACATCCGGGAAATTCTCGGTGAGACGTTGGTCGACCGTGGGTTCGAGGTGCTCGCTGCCGCCAACGGTCTGGAAGCGCTCCAGGTCCTCCGTCGTCAGCACATTCGGCCCTCCGTGATCCTGCTCGACCTGATGATGCCGATCATGGACGGGTACGGATTTCTGGAGCATCGGCGCCTGGATCCGGCGCTGGCGTCGATTCCGCTGGCGATCGTCACCGCGGGACACGGCATCGACCGCCACCGACTCGCCGACGGTCTGCAGATCATAGCCAAACCCTTCGACGTCCCCCGGCTCGTCGGGATCCTTCGGTCCCTCTGCTCGGGTGATCGGCCCGCGGCATGATGGCGCCGCGCGGCCCCGAGGATCGCTTCGACGTCCTGGTGGAGAGCGTCAAGGACTACGCGATCTTTCTGCTCGATTCTGGGGGCCACATCGCGACCTGGAACGCGGGTGCCAGGCTCATCAAGGGCTATACGGCCGAGGAGGTGATCGGCAAGCACATCTCGATCTTCTACACGCCGGAGGCTCTCTCTCTCGGCAAGCCGCAGATGCTGCTGGACACGGCGCTGAGAGAGGGGCGGGTGGAGGACATCGGCTGGCGGGTCCGCAAGGACGGGACCCGGTTCTGGGCGGATGTGGTGATCACGCCGATCCTGGACCATGGGGGAGAGCGCGGGTTCATCAAGGTGACGCGCGATCTCACGCGGCAGAAGGAGGACGAAGAGAAGCTCCGGCGGAGCGAGGAGAGCCTGGCGGCGACGTTGTACAGCATCGGGGACGCGGTGCTCGCCTGCGACGAGCGGGGCCGGGTCACCCGGATCAACCCGGTGGCGGAGCGCCTAACCGGGTGGCCGGAACGTGAGGCGGTCGGCCGCCCGCTCGAGGAGGTGTTCAACATCATCAACGAAGAGACGCGCCTCCCGGTCTCGAACCCCGTCGCCAAGGTGCTGAGGGAGGGGGTGATCGTCGGCCTGGCCAATCACACGGCGCTCGTCGCGCGCGAGGGGACGGAGCGGCCCATCGCCGACAGCGGGGCGCCGATCCGTGACGCCGAGGGGGTCACGCGCGGCGCGGTGCTGGTGTTCCGGGACGTCAGCGAAGAGAGGCGTGCTGCGGAGACGCTTCGCCGGACCCAGGAGGAGGTGCGGCGGAGCGAGGAGAGCTTGCGGGCCACGCTCTACAGCATCGGTGACGGCGTCCTCGCCACGGACGAGCGGGGGCGGGTGACGCGGGTCAATCCGGTGGCCGAGCGTTTGACGGGGTGGCAGGAGAGCGAGGCGCGCGGCCATCCGATCGAGGAGGTCTTCCACATCGTCAACGAGGAGACGCGCGCCGAGGCCGTCAACCCGGTCGCCCGCGTGCTCGCCGAAGGGGTGGTGGTGGGACTCGCCAACCACACCGCGCTCATCTCCCGGGACGGCGCCGAGCGGCCCATCGCAGACAGCGGCGCGCCGATCCGCGACCTCTCGGGAAAACCGAGCGGGGCCGTGCTGGTGTTCCGAGACGTCACGGCGGAGCGGGCGGCCGAAGAGGCCCTGCGCCAGAGCGAGGAGAAGCTCCGGCTGATGATCGCCAGCGTGCGTGACTACGCGTTCTACATGCTCGATCCGGCGGGTCGTGTCGCGAGCTGGAATCCAGGCGCCGAGCGGATCAAGGGGTACCGCGCGGAGGAGGTCCTCGGGCAATCGTTTTCCCGCTTTTTCACGCCCGAGGACATCGCTCAGCAGAAACCGGCGCGCGAGCTGAACATCGCGGCGACGGAGGGCCACTTCGCCGAGGAGGGGTGGAGAGTCCGCAAGGACGGGTCCCGTTTCTGGGCGAGCGTCGTCGTCACGCCGATCCACGCCCCTCCGAATCACTTGGTGGGGTTCGTCAAGATAACGCGCGACATGACCGAACGTCGCGCCGCGGAAGACGAGCGGCTGAAGTCGGCGCAGGCGGCGGAGGCGATCCGGCTGCGGGACGAGTTCCTGTCGATCGCCTCGCACGAGCTCAAGACGCCGCTCACCGCGCTGCAGTTGCAGCTTCTGAACATTCAGGATCAGGCGAAAGGCGACGGCGAGAAGCTGGAGAGAAACATGGATCGGGCCCGCCGGCTGGCGGCGCGGCTCGGCCAGCTCGTCGAGACGTTGCTCGACGTCTCCCGCATCGCCACCGGCAGGCTCAAGCTCAGCGTCGAGCCCTTCGATCTGGGGGACGCGGCCCGCGAGGTCGTGGAGCGGCTGGGGGACTCGGCGAAGGCCGCCGCGAGCGAGCTGTCGCTCCGGAGCGACGGCCCGCTGCAGGGACGGTGGGACCGTCTCCGGATCGAGCAGGTGCTGATGAACGTCATCTCGAACGCCATCAAGTACGCCGCGGGTCAGCCCATCCAGGTGTCCCTGGCACGCGAGCCGGGCAGCGCCGTCATCGAGGTGCGTGACCGCGGGCCGGGGGTTCCGGAGGGCGAGCTTTCGCGCATCTTCGAGCGGTTCGAGCGCGCCGCCTCGGCCCGGCACTATGGCGGCATGGGCCTCGGGCTCTACGTCGCCCGGCAGATCGCCGAGGCGCACGGTGGGACGATCGTCGCCAGCAACCTCCCCCAAGGCGGCGCCTGCTTCACGATCCGTCTGCCTGTCGATCGGCAAACCGAGCGAAATCCTGCCTAGGACGGTCGCCGCGGGGAGAAACGTCGGTGAGCGCTTTCACCAGGGCATCCACGTCGAACGGTTTGGTGAGCCACGTGACCTCGCCAAGCTGAGCCCTGGTCGAGTCGCTCGCGACGCCCATCGCCGTCATGACCACAACGGGGATGTTCTGCAATCTCGCATCAGCCATTTGTAGCCGGCGGAAGTCCCACCCGTTCAGTCCCGGCATCATCAGGTCCAGCAGGATGACCGAGGGCTCGAGCCCTCGATGCAGCATTTCGAGGGCGCTCGCACTGGTGCTGGCGGCGAGGACCGCGAACTGATGGTTCCGGAGAAACTCCACCAAGCCTTCGCGCGTAGCATCGTCGTCCTCGACGATCGACACGAGCTTGGCCGCCGAAGAGGACATCGCTACGAGGCCTCGCCGTGGCCGTGCGGGCCGACGGAGCGGCCACCATTCCGCGGCAGCCGGACGGTGAACGAGGTCCCCTCGCTCGGGGTCGAGGCGACCCGCACGGTCCCGCCGTGAGCTTCGGTGATCTCCTTGACGATGAACAGGCCGAGCCCCAGCCCGCGCGACGTCTCCCGCAGCGAGCGCGTACCCCGGAAAGGATCGAACAGCGAAGGCATGATCGAGTCGGGGATCGAACCGCCGTTGCGGACTTCGAGGGTGACGGTGTCCGGTTCGCGGCCGTCGAGCCGGACGGTGACGACGCCTTCCGGCCGGCCGTGCTGGCCCGCATTGCTGAGCAAGTTGGAGATGACTTGCAAGAGGCGATCCGGATCCCACTTCCCGTCGAGCTCACCCAGCACCTCGCGATTCAGCGTCCAGTGCGGAAAGGCCAGCTCGATCTCGCCGCTGGCCTGCGCGCAGAGGTCCGCCAGGTTCGCCCTGCAGGGCGCCACCTGGATGCCCCCGCCCACCCTGGCCCGGGTGACGTCGAGCAACTGATCGATCATCCGCGTCATCCGTTGGCTGCTGCTGAGGATCCGGCTGATCGGCTTCGTGCTCCTGCCGCCCTGTCCTTCTTGGCGCATCAGCGCAACCTGCGCGGCGGTGATGATCGCCCCCAGCGGGTTCCGCAGGTCGTGCGCGAGCACGCCGGCGAACATCTCGTTGTACCGGATCGTCTCTTCGAGCTTGGCGATGGCCTCGAAGCGGGCGGTGACGGAGGCGACGTGGCTCGCGATGGCGGCGGCGAGATCCAGCTCGCTCGCCGAGTACGTGTGAGGCTCGCGGAAATAGACCATGAACTTGCCGATCAGCCGGCCGCGCGTGACCAACGGGATGAACGCCAGCGAGCCGATGCCCTCCTCGCGGAACAGGGGCAAGAACGCCCTCATGGAGGGATCGGCATCGACGTCGGGAACCAGCACGGGCTCGGGCGCGACGGCATCGCGCGGCCAGGGCGAGTGTCCTTCGACGGCCCCGCGGTATGCATCGGACAGGTTTCGCCAGGTCCGGAACCGCATCACCTCGTCCGCCCCATAGGTGAGGATGGCCGCGCGGTCCGCGCCGACGGCCACCTGCAGGGCGGCGAGCGCCGCCTCGAAGACGACATCGACGGTGTCGGCCGCCACCACGGCCTGCGCGAAGCGATAGAGCTGCTCCGCCCTGGCGCGACCATCCGTGGTCTCCCGATGGAGGCGCGCGTTCTCGATGGCGATCGCCGCCCGCTCGCCGAGCTCCTCGAGCAGCTTGAGATCCTCCGCGGTGAAGGATTCGTGCTCGCGGCGGCGGGAAGCGGTCACGGTGCCGATGACGCGTCCGCGCACC